>CAYXQY010000052.1:0-6429 GCA_964466525.1 uncultured Planctomycetia bacterium | reverse complement strand
CTGTAGAGAACCGAGAGGAAATTTTACCGTATTCTTTCTGAATTTCAGGAACGTTACCCCCATGATCATTGTAAACACGGATTACATACCGAACTACGAGATCGACGAAACCCTGAGTGAGGTACGCGGCAACAGTGTACGTGCGAAATTTGCGGGCAAGGACATGATGGCGAGTATCAAGAGCTGGTTTGGCGGTGAAATTATCCGGTACGCAAACCTGATGGAGGAAGCCCGCGACCAGGCTATCGAAGATTTAAAAGACGATGCACGGGAAATGGGCGCGGACGCCGTCATCAATCTTCGATTTACCAGTTCACAGATCGGCACCCAGAACGCAGAAATCCTTGCCTACGGAACGGCCGTTACGCTGAAGTCGTAATTCATTTCCAATTTCGTCCATCATGAGCGATCCCAAACAGTTTCTCCGTCTGTTTCGATACGATCGCTGGTCCAACGGAAAGATACTCGACAGGCTCCAGCGTCATACCGACTTCGACGAGCGTGCGGACGCCGTTCAGATGTTTTATCACATTCTGAGTGTCTCACGAACCTGGTACCGGCGCGTTTCGAAATCCGGGTCAACCGACATCCCTCTGTGGCCTGATCGAACGGTGATTGGAGACGCTGAACAGCAACTTGACGAGTTGATTAAAAACTGGCTGTCGCTGATCCGGGAAAGCCCGGAGGAACTTGAACGAACGATTTCGTACGAAAACAGTTCCGGAGAATCGTTTGAACAGCGGATAAGCGATTTGCTTCATCACGTGATCATCCACGGACAGCACCATCGAGCCCAGATCGCCAAAATGCTTCGTCGGGGGGGTATCCCCCCACCTCAAACCGACTTCCTGTTTTATCTCCGGGACGAAACCGATTCCTCTTTGTGAAGTGCCTGGTCCCGCTCTTTGACGGCCGTCGCTTACCGGGTCAGGCTGCTTCTTTGGGTGAAGCCACGGGCACACAAACGGTCCATTGAGCCCGTCGATTAAGATGCCGATCTGGATTATGGATTTTTTTGCAGGTGGGATCGGTTTTTTTTAACGATCTCCTGAGGAATCCCTCCTTTCTTCTTCAGGGAAAAACTTGATAATCTTTGTTATTCATAATAACAAGTCAGAGGTTGGGGAAATACCGAAAACGAAAGCTGGCCACTTTCGGGTTGTAGATGAAAAGCGTCCCCTCCCCGAATTTTTACCGATGGGGATGTATGACCAGATTCTTTTTTTTTTTTCGTCCTAAAACTTCTGACTCGATGCGTTTCCCACTCTATAAAATGTTCATTAGAGACGTCAGGATTTCATTTGTCGCATCCATTTTCTTGCTTGTTTTTTTATGGGCGTTAGGCCGACAGCAACTCGACGCCCGGGAGAACGTCCTGACCATCACAGAGTCCAGGAGCGTTCAGATCAGCGGATTCCGGAAGGGATGGGATCAGCCGATTCTCGATAAGATGCGATTTGACGCAGTGCACCGCCGGCTTCTCGTCCGGTTTCCCGGCGCCGCGGAATCCATTGCCAAACAACTCAACCGGGGCAGGAAGATTGAAAAGGTGGAGCTGCTACTGCCGTTCAAACGAACGGAAGTGTTCCCGAACGGATACAATCAGCGAAGAAGTTTCGGGGTCCGTGAGCGGTATCGGAAGGTCCGTCCGAACTGGCATGCCGTTGCCCGGGCGGTTCGTCATCCATGGACGGCGGACGAGGAATTTGGCCCGACGTTCAACGCGTGGATCAAAGACACGGCCTTCTGGGGAAAGGCCGGTGCGGAAAGCAAAGAAGACGACGTCTTCCCGCAGCGTTTCGGACCCACCCGGCTTTCCATCTTTCAGGCGAAGGAGATCGACGACCCGATGGTCGGTTCCGGAGCTTTGGGAACGGGAACGAAATACGTTCACTTTGCCGATCGGCAGCCGGGCCCGGAGGAAGCGGTGATTGAAGATCCCGAACAGGTTAAACCGGCCCGCATGGACGTGACGGCGTCGGTCACCGATTCCACATTTGGTGAGACCCCCGGGGAACGCTTGCGCCGGTTGGCCGATTGTGGATTTCTGCTCCGAAAATGGGAAACCTACGATTTCCGGTACATTGATTCCGGTTCGTATCCCTGGGCGGCGTCCACGGGTGGCCGCGCGATCGCTATCCATTCGCCAAAGCTGCACGTGACATTCAGCGAAGGGGAACCGTCAGCGGTGGACGTTTCCGCTCCCGCCGACATTCGTTCGCTGGCCGAACGGATCGAAGGAACGGAAGCGGCGGGCGAGCAACCCCTTGCAATTCCGGAGTACGAGGAAATTCAACGCCGGCTGGACCGGCACGGCTTTCGGCGCCGGGCGTGGATGAACGACTGGCAGTGGGACCGGCTCAAGGAACTACGCAGGTATCACGGGAGATCCCTTCCGCAGAATCCTGAGCAATACAGGAAATGGATCGATCAATTGTTGAAGGAACAACCACGATACTGGAACGGATGGGACAACGCCGAACGCCTGCTCGAATACTATCGATACGAGCCCACCCTTCCGCATTACGTAAGCAAACACTATTTTCACGATTACTGGACGGCCTGGCTTCAGCCGGAGACCCCGACCGAGGAGCTGGTCCATCCCATGGGGAAACCCGCGAAATCACGCGGACAGACGCATCCGCTGAAGTATTACCGGAAAACGGGCGATTGGCGCGGAAATGCCAGCTTCTATCGATATGGATTCACACAGACCCTGAGCACGATGAATTTCAACCATACCGCGTCGATGGGAGCGCTCCTCGGGGGAAACATCATCGATTCGAAACACGCGATGAAGGACGGACGTCAGGGGCTGGAGCAATTTCCCCTGCGAACGTGGAGCTGGAAAGATGGGTCCACGCAGGAGTCCATTGACCATTATTATTTCGCCCTTACGCTGGTTGCTCAGAAAATGTTCGCGGATTTTGGACCCCGGCACATCGATCGGATGATGGGGCGGAGCATTCTTGCCAAGTCCGTGGAGGAACTGGCATCGGCGTATCATCCGCATCTCCGCCACTTCCTCGCCTCCGCGTCCCGAACGGGCACGCCGGATTACATGCTTGCGACCCAGGACGGAACTCAGCACGTGGTGCACACCCTTTCCCGGTCCGGCGCACTCCACGATCTTAACAAAGAGGACATTCCCCACGGAATGGACCGATTCGGCAATGACGTCAGTCCCGTTGAAGCGCAACAGATGACCATGGTTCGACCCTGGGCGCCGGCGTGGTATGCCAACATCGTGGATGAAAAACCGATCCCGTACAAAATGACCAACGCTTACACGGAAAGGGGGCATTACACCGATCCACCGCTCTGGCGACGAACGTATCTTGGCGAGCATTACGGTCTCACGAGCACCGATGTGACGAAAGGAACCATTCAAATTCTCGGACACTGGCGCCGTTCCGATAGCACCGTGAAACGGGTCCAGCAGCTGGGAACAATGGATGTGATTTACGGAATAAATACAAGCCACCTTGGAAACCCCGGCGGAGGCTGGCGGCCGAAACACGGAATGCAGGCGACGCTCCAGCATGAAAACAAAATGGTCGTCGTAACAAGCCCCCAACACAGGCACCTGAAGGACAGGAAACCGGAGGACATCCGGAAGCTGAAAAGCACAGTTGCGTTTTACAACTATGAGGAACCGGCACCGGGTTGGGACATTTTGATCGATGGAGAACCGATGGGATCCCTCCCGGCAACCGCGGAAGCGGGGGAGCGGATCACCATTCACGATGGCAGGACCTACATCGGAATCATTCCCC
Source organism: uncultured Planctomycetia bacterium (assembly GCA_964466525.1). GTDB lineage: Bacteria > Planctomycetota > MHYJ01 > CAYXQY01 > CAYXQY01 > CAYXQY01. The sequence continues at coordinate 2,653 of CAYXQY010000052.1, read as the reverse complement.
TGCCGACGAAGGACCTCGGCGGTGGTGGCGTTGTTCTGCATCAACCCGAACCACAGACCAGCAAAAACACGGGCGTCGAGACGCAGGCGCGGCTTGCGATCGAAAACTTCAATTACCGGAAGAAGAAAGGCGAAACCGTTCCGGAGCAAAATGTCATGGACGCGGCATACGGCGGTTGGATCATCGAATACGGAGATGAAACCGAGTACGACGGATTCGACGACTTCCGCCGTCACCTCCGGAACACCGAACTCCAGACGAACTGGAAGGACGGGGAAAAGGTTATGGAGGTCACGTATGAAAGCGGGGAGGACGCGCTGGACGTGGGGGTTGACACCCTGTACAGAGGGGGGAACACGGGGAAACTGTTCACACACCGAACCGTAAACGGGGCCTGGCCGTACCTCGAGAAAAACATGCACCGGAACACCAGCCTCACCCGGCAGGGACGTGTTCCACTGCTGGAAAAGAACGGTGCGGCCCTCCGAACGGAAGAGGAAACAATGGGCTATCTGCAGACGGAACCCATTTCGGGAACGTATGTGGGCTATCATCCGCTTCCCGACATGAGTTATTTTGCCCTCCAGACCCCGGAAAACGTCCGGGTCCGACCCGACGGACGGGTCGGGATCACGCGAGTGATGGTGCGTCCCTCCGAACACCTCGTTCGGATCGACCACGCCTTAAAAGAAGGACAGAAGAACAGACCGGATCGCGCGAAGGCGATGTTTCTGTTCGGCCTGGAGAAGAAACCGGCCGTGGAACGGAATGATAAGCCAGTGCCCGAACGTGAGCTGAAACAGGTCACGGTGGACGGTGAACAGGCGTGGGTCGTTCCACTTCAGAAACCCCTTCCGGACCGGCAAACGTTAAAAGAACGATATCAATCCGCCCGAAAGGCGTTTCAGAACAGACGCAGGTGAGTGGATGAAACGGTTCGAAGACCGTCCAGAGGCGTTCGTCCGGAATCAATTTTCCACAAAAGTATGTCAGACTGATCAACATAACGCCGGGTCTGGCGGCTCTCGGCGAGCTCCACGGGAGCCTCAGCTTTACGTTCTTCCTCAGGTAAATCTGATCAGGTCGTTCGATGAATTCACCCATCTGAACACGCTCGTTACGTCCGCACCTGAACTATTCCGCGTCGGAAACAACGGTTCATCGTCCTCCTTCTCAGGGAGAAAGACAAAAGTAAAATCGTTCCGTTACAACTCGGGAAGAAACAGGAAACACCTCGCACCCTGTACTCTGTGAATTGACCGGTTTGCTCATGTATCGAAATACGGTACTGTCACTATTTACCAGAAAGCGGGGGAGGTCAATAGCTGCCATGGGACTGTTGTTCGTTGCTTTTGTAACCATGACGACGATTGCCTGCACTGCGCCATCTTCCCCCTCGAAAACAGGACCCTTCGAGGATGGGATCAACCCCGATGAACGGGTCCTTCTCTTCCCGACCGTGGGCTGGAAATCCGAACGGGGTAACCGATGGAACGTCCGTGTTCATGGATGGATCTTCGAACCGGAACAGGAGGGCATTTTGAGGGACCTCGTTACCTCACTGGCCATGGAGTATTTCGAGGATGAGGATCTGACACCGGCCCGGCGCAGGCGTTTCAGGCGCCGGTTCCGATATTTCGTCGTCGACAATGAGGGCGGCCAGCGGCTGACCGCCCGGATTGCAGGAGAGCGGTTCCTGCTTCCGGAGTCGGACGGGGACGGTCGGTTCCAAACAACGATCAAACTACCGGAGAAGCAAGTGAAAAAATACGCGAAGGAAGGACGGTTGAGGTATATCCTTCTTCCCGGTTGGGAAAGCGGCAAAGCGTTTCCAATGGGAACCATCCACCTGATTCCAGAACAGGGCACAACGGTCATCAGTGACATCGACGACACCATCAAAATATCCAATGTAAACAATCGCACGAAGCTGCTCCGGAACACGTTTCTAAAACCGTTCAAACCGGTGCCGAACATGGCGGCGAAATATCGCGAGTGGTCGGCCCGGAAGAACGTGGAGTTCCTGTATCTCTCCAACAGTCCGTGGCAGCTGTATCCGCCGTTGAGTGAGTTTCTGTTTGAGCACTCCTTTCCCTCGGCGCCGGTGGACCTGCTGCGCGTACAGCTGGACGATCATCGGTTATTTCATCTGTTTGAAGAGTCGAAGGAGAAAAAACTCCCTCGTTTAACCGGATATTTTGAACGGTACCCGGACCGGGCGTTTGTGCTGATCGGAGACAGCGGGGAAGCGGACCCGGAAATTTACGGGGAACTGGCACGCAGGTATCCGGAACAGGTGCGTCGTATCCTCATCCGGAACGTGACGGACGAAGAGGCGGGTGCGGAACGGTTTCAAAAGGCTTTCAACGGCATCCCACGTTCCCGGTGGACGTTGTTTCGCAGGGGAGACCAGCTACATCTCGAATAGGAAATCGAAGAAGCAGAGGTTAGAAGTCACCTTCCACAAGGACGGTTCACAGGATCATCATTATTTAAATTGTACAATTGTCCGTATTCACTCTATATTGGACGGGGCAGGTTTCAGACTGATCGAAGAAACCGGTAAGCGTTCCGAAACGAAAGCTGCACCTGACGTCTATACCTCGCGATAAATTCCCCCCATAAAGAATTGTGACAACATCTATGAAATGGT
>CAYXQY010000051.1:8703-21342 GCA_964466525.1 uncultured Planctomycetia bacterium | reverse complement strand
CCACGACCCTGTTTCCGATGACGAATTACACGGATCAATCAAATTTTACGATCATGTCTTCATCCTGCACTTCATTCCGATAGTACCGGCAGAGACGGTTCAAAAAACAATCGTCACAGGACGGGTTTCGGGAGGTGCAAATCTCACGGCCGAATGTCAGTAGGTTGTGATGCAACGAAAATCCCTTACCGGCGGGAAGGACGTTGTTGAGTTCCCGAAACGTCTTGGTCCGGCTGCTTGACGGTTTGACCAGACCAATGCGATTGGCCGTGCGGTGAACATGGGTGTCCACCGGACAGATGTCTTTCTCCGTGGCTTCCATGATCGTGACGGCGGCGGTTTTCGTCCCGATTCCCCTGATATCGCTGAGCAGTTCCAGGCACTCCTGAGCCGAGCAATCGGCGAGAAGCGAATTCATTTCATACCCGTTCGTTTTTTCATGCACCCATTCGAGTGCGTTTTGAATGGCGGGTCCCTTGGTATTCTGCAGACCGCAGGTCCGGATGGCTTCTTTCACGTTTTCGGGAGGGGCGTTTCGGATGGCATGCCAGTTTGGTGAAGGGAGGGTGTCCGCAACCTGCGACATGCGAATTTCAACCGAATCGATGTTTCCCTCCTCGTCCCGGGGGAGCTGTAATTTCTCCGGACGATCGTAGTCGTCGGGGGGAAACGATTTCATCAGCGATTCGTAAGCGTTCAACGCGTTCAGGTCAGTGGTGTTCTGGCTGAGGATGGTTAACACCAGAACCTGAAGTGCATTGCGTACACCCGGTTGTTTGGGCCGTCCGTAATTGTCCTCCAGCAGATCGATGACCCGTTCTGTTCGGGTATCATTTCGCTGGACCCAGCGACGGGCGGCACGGCCTGGATGCTCAGGGTCGGATCGCCACTGACGTTCAGAAGTGTCTTCGCTATTCATCGTTTTATCAGTTCAATAATGATATTCGCTACAAAATGTAACAGATCCCGGGGGCAGATTTAAGATTCATATCTACCGTGAGTGATGACCGTAGAGTCGGACAGGAAATCTGGAAGGTGGGATGATATGGAGACGGAACCGATGGTTCCGTAACCGGTCCCTTGAGGAATTAGTTTGTTTTGGAGTTTTGGAAAACCAGAAGATTTACCTGCACTTACCACGATATGTAAGTTTTGAATGAGTAAATATTATATATACGTCATTTCACGGGTCTGTCTGGAAGAAATAGCCTCTTGAGTTTATTGAATACGTGCGAGGGTGGTTTGACAATTGGGTAGAATCTGTATAAAAGTGGTATAGAGTGGTAGGAAATGGAATAGAATGTGGAATAAATGAACTGAATTGTAAGACGGGAATGGCATGTTTGTCGGCCAGCATGATTACAAACTGGACACGAAGGGCCGACTGGTCATTCCCTCTAAATTTCGTGATGCGCTTGAGCAGGACGGTGGGAAACAGGGGTTGTACGTGACGAAAGCGTCGAAGTCGTTACTTGACAGGGAACCTGAGGAGGGGCCCATGACGTTTCTGGAGATGTACACGGAGTCGGCTTGGAAAGAGCGGGCGGAACGGATTAAATCCCGGGCCAAACAGAAAAAGGAAGCGGAGTGGTTTCAGCGGAAAGTCGCCTGGGACGCTGACTTCTGTTCGATCGACAGTCAGTGGCGAATTAACCTGCCGGATCGTCTGATCTCAACGGCGAATCTGGAAAAGGAGGTAAAAGTGGTGGGAGGGTTTGATCACATGGAAGTGTGGGATCGTTCGACCTGGATGAAGGTAAACCAGATTCTGGAAAATGAAGCACACCACCTTGAGGAAGGATTATACGATGGGGAAGAGTAAACCACTGGAATTTATTGATAGCGATCGCTTGTTCGCCGAGAAATTCCATGGAATCGTTTTGTACATAAAAGGAGGATCATCATGAAAACGGTTGAATCAGATCGAAGTGATGCAGTACAGCGAGTACGATCTTTTCTTCATCGCCTTGAAGAAGGGGAGACGTCCGTTGAAGAGGTCGAACGGATCAAGTCCGAGCTTCGGGAAATTGTGTCCCGTGTTGAGCGTGCAAAAAAACGATTTCCGGAGGATCGGGAGCCGGAGGTGAGTCCGGAGGTCCGGCGCCTGCTTCAGGAGTTAAAACAGGAGCATCTAATCGACCGTCTCCCGTACCTGAAAAAAATAAAGAAAATGGTGGCCAGTTTTTTGTAGTGTGTCGTGAGTGCTCTGGAAGAACCCCTTCATGAACCCGTACTTGCCGACGAAGTTGTCTCCTGTCTGGCCCCCTCTCCGTCGGATTATATTCTCGATTGTACGTTTGGAAGTGGTGGTCATGCGGAACTGCTTTCAAAACGGCTTGGATCGAAGGGGGGGTATGTGGCTCTGGATTGGGATGCCGAACACCTTCGAAATGTGCCGTTTCGTCCCGAAAACCGTAGCTGTGAATTCGTTTTTCGTAATGTAAACTTCGCAGATGCACGAGAAATTCTTGATGATCTGGAGATTATGAATGTAGATGGGGTGCTTGCTGATCTCGGCTGGTCCACGGATCAACTGCGTACTCGTGGTAAAGGACTGTCATTTGAACAGGATGAATTTCTGGATATGCGATTTCACCCGGACGCCGAACAAACAGCGGCGGATTTAGTGCACTCATCGTCGCAGGAGCGGCTTACGGAACTGTTTCGAACACATGGAGAACACCGATTCGGCAGGCAGATAGCTAAGAAGATCGTTGACCGGCGGGAGCGCCAACCGATTCGGCGCACGCTTGATCTTCTGGACCTGATCGCATCCGTAACGGGAAAGCATCGGCGAAATGAAACGGCGGCGCGAATCTTCCAGGCTCTTCGGGTGGAGGTCAATAACGAACTTGAAAACCTCGAACAGTTGCTGGAGCAGTTACCGAAATTGCTTTCGGGGGGAGGGCGAGCCTGCGTGATCAGTTTTCATTCGCTGGAGGACCGGCGTGTCAAATCTTCGTTCAGGAAAGGCATGGAGAACGGATATTACAGGGAACTTGTGGACGGCCCTGTTCAGCCCGATAGGGAGGAGGTACGAAACAATGTATCAGCTCGTAGTGCAAAACTTCGTGCAGTTGAATATACGGGGGAGTGATGTTCCGAATGTTCCTGATTGTTACCGGTCTGGCCGCCGTTTCGATGTTCTGCGTGTGGAACAATTTACAGGTACGGAAACTGCAGTATGAGATTGCGGAGACACAAAAAGAACTTCGACGTGCCCGACGAAGTTATAAACAGGTCTGGGTCCGGTATGAAAAACGACGTTCACCGGTTCGTCTCCGAAAAATGATGGAAAAACGGAAGATTAACTTAATATCGTCCAGCAGAGCGGGTGCTCATCGACTCACACCGTATCAGATGAAACAGGTAATTCATCAGCGTCGGCTTGTATCGGGGACAAAACGTCAGCTCACCAGTTATCAGCTTGGCCCGGAACAATGAGTGAAACGGACACGGCACAGCAACCGAGGTGGACGTTTTTATTCTGGGTAAATGTGTACTGTGGGGGGTTACTCCTTTTATTTGTCGGGTTGATCGGCCGCCTGTATTACCTTCAGGTCGACAGGCATCAGACGTATGCGGAGACCCAGTCCGGACAAACGGAGTCCGTGAAGAAAATGAAGGCCCCCCGCGGAAACATATTTGACGATCAGGGACGAATGCTTGTTACCTCTCAGTTACGGATGTCCGTATACGCCGATCCGGGTATGGTGGATAAACCGGAACGGACGGCCAGGAAACTGGCGTCCATTCTGGACGTTTCCCGGGAAACCCTTGAGAGCAAATTACGACGCCCGAAGGATCGGTTCATCTGGGTCAAGCGACGTATTACCCCGAGTGTCGCGGAGCGTCTTCGTCAGGAGGACCTTCACGGTGTCCGTTTTCGTCGTGAGTACGATCGCCTGTACCCGCACGGAACCGTCGCTTCACAGGTGCTCGGGATCGTGGGAGCGGATCAGCGAGGGTTGTCCGGGCTTGAAGCGAAGTATGATGATGAATTGACCGGCAATCCGGCGCGGGTGAAGTACAAACGGGATGGCACACGGAAGTTACTTTTTCAATCCAGCCTTCGGCGTCAGTCTCTCCCCGAACCGGGAACGGATCTCCACCTGACACTGGATTTGAGTCTGCAGGAAATCGTGGAGGAGGAACTGGACAGGCTAAATAGTACCTATGAACCGAACTGGTCCTCCGTGGTGGTCATGGATCCATCCAATGGTGCGGTACGGGCCATGGCGAACCGGCCCACGTTTGATCCGTCCGATTACGCGGATTCCAGCGAAGGGGAACGACGGAATCGAGCCGTAACGGATCCCGTGGAGCCGGGCTCAAGCCTGAAGCCGTTTATTATGGCGGCCGCACTGGAAGAGGGCATTCTCACGCCGCAGTCAAAGATCTTTTGCGAAGAAGGGTCCTGGCAATATCGAGGACGGGTGCTTCATGACTATAAATCCTTCGGCATGCTGACGGCGTCGGAAGTGATCGTTCATTCCAGTAACATCGGAATGGCAAAAATTGGCATTGAACTCGGGGGTCAACTTCGACCGTGGGTGCGGCGGTTTGCATTTGGGTCACGGACCGGTATCGGGTTTCCGGGAGAAGATCCGGGACGTGTGCAATCCAGAGCAAACTGGAACGAGATTTATACGCAGACTTCCGTACCTATGGGGCACGAAATCCTCACCACTCCCCTGCAGATGACCCGGGCTTTCTGTGCACTGGCCAACGGAGGGTATCTGGTAAGGCCCCGAATCGTGAAAGGGGCAGGAACCAGGCAAAATGCACTGAAAAAGGGGATGCAAAAACGTGTTCTGAAGCGTAAAACCGTTACGAAACTAAAACGGATGCTGCGGAAGGTCGTTACGGACGGGACCGGCGAAACGGTACAAACCGACCTGATTCGGATCGCCGGGAAAACGGGGACGTCCAGAAAATACAAGGATCGGTCAAAATATCTATCGGTGTTTATTGGCTTTGCTCCCGTAGATCAACCGGAGCTGGTCGTGGCTGGATTCGTGGATGAGCCGGATGGGGCGTATTCTGGGGGAAAGGTGGTCGGGCCCATGGTTCGACGGATCTTTGAACGCGCTACGCGGTTCAAGCACATGAACATCAATTCCTCCGGCGTGGTGAAGGGAGATGAGTAACATTTTGTTTTTTTCGCCTGTACTGCATAAGCTGTAATTCTGGAGATGACGTATGTTAACAGCGGCACCACCTGTAAGTCGTATGACCCAGCATATGAATTTTAAACGGATTGCTTCACGACTGGACGACGAGAATCAGCTCCTGTCGGCTCCCCAAAGGACCGGACAGCAGATTACCGGGATCTCGTCGGATTCGAGGGACCTCGAGGAGGGAGACCTGTTCGTGGCCGTGCGGGGACATGCCCACGATGGACACGACTACATTACAGACGCCCTTAAGCAGGGGGCCTCAGCGGTGGTTGCGGAGGAGGTTCCCGATGAAGTTGACGATAGGGAGGTGTCGTTTGTTACGGTTCGAGATTCTCGAATTTCAGAAGGCATTTGTGCCGACGAATTCTACGGAAACCCTTCCGATCAGATGACGGTGATCGGCGTCACTGGGACAAATGGAAAAACAACAACCGTGAAACTGATTCACCGCCTTCTGAACGATATTGGACATACAACCGGACTCATCGGCACCATCGACAACCGTGTGGGGGATCGGGTTATCCCATCCGACCGCACCACTCCTCCTCCCTGTAAGCTCCATAGTCTTCTGGATCAAATGAAGGAGGAAGGATGTTCTTATGCGGTACTGGAAGTTTCCTCTCACGGTCTTGATCAGAACCGGGTTTCAGGGGTTTCGTTTGACGCCGGAGTGTTTACGAATCTCAGCCGAGATCACCTGAATTATCACGGAACCATGGAAGCGTATCGACAGGCCAAAGCGGAGCTTTTTCGGAAACTCCCTGAGAATGGGACGGGCATCGTAAATGCACTGGATGAAGCGTCCAATGCTATGCGCACCGCCTGTGAGGGAAGTGTCATCTCTTTTAGCAGTTCCGATTCTACCGGGCGGTACCGTGCTTCTATTCAGGAGATGAACATCTCCGGTTCCGATTGGACCTTGATATCAGGGGATGAGGTATCCGAGTTAAGCTGGTCCCTGCCCGGCAAACACAACATCGAGAACGCGCTTGCCGCCGTCGCGACGGTTCGGGAGTTGACCGGGGCGAGCGGTTCCGTACTTGCATCGGTGCTTGAGGATGTGGAACCCACGAAAGGCCGGCTGGATCCGGTCTCATGGGATGGAGATTTTGACGTGTTTGTGGACTACGCCCATACGCCGGACGCACTTCGAAATGTATTAAGCGGTGTCTCCCCGCTTGTGGAGGGAGCGGTCCGAGCCGTGTTTGGCTGTGGCGGTGATCGAGATCAGGGGAAACGACCGGAGATGGGGCGTGTCGCGAAACAACATGCCGAAAAGTTGTATGTGACCAGTGACAATCCACGATCGGAGGATCCGGAATCCATTATAGAGGATATTCTTGAGGGCATCGAGAACAAAGACGCGTGCTATATTGATCCGGATCGAGAATCGGCAATTCGGCAGGCAATTGAGGATGCCTCGCCCGGGGATGCGATATTCATTCTTGGCAAAGGGCATGAAATGGTTCAAAAACAGGACGGTGTTGTGACCCCTTTCAAGGACTGGTCCGTCGCCGGAAAATACCTGCAGCAACGTGAAGAAGAAGCAAAATAACCTGCCATTTGTGTAACGTTTGGGCAGTACAATTCCTATACATATTCACCATGATGTCACTCCAGCTTGAGGATATTTGTCGAACTGTACAGGGAAAGTGGGTAGGCGATCCAATCGATGGGGTTGTACAGGAGGTGAGCACGGATTCAAGGACGATCAATCGCGAAGATCTGTTCGTGGCCCTTGAAGGGGAACATCATGATGGGCATGATTTCGTGGACGAAGCACGCAAGAAAGGGGCTCGAGCGGCAATTGTCTCCCATGTTCCGAACATGGATGAACAGGACGAACAGTTTGGTTTAATTAAGGTGGAGGACACCCTGGACGCACTGGGAAACCTCGCTGATTTCTACCGAGGCATTATCAACGCAACCGTCGTCGCCGTGACGGGAAGTTCGGGAAAAACCACAACGAAAGATGCGATTGCTCATCTTCTCCGTCAGGAGTACAACGTCGTGAAAGCCCCGGAGAGTTATAACAATCACGTCGGGGTCCCGTTGAGTCTGTTTCAGGTTGATCCGGTCCATGACTACGTCGTTCTCGAAATCGGAACGAATCATCCCGGAGAAATTGCGGCACTGAGCCGGATTGCTCGTCCGGACATTGGCGTTCTCACCAGCATTTCTGAAGTTCACCTGAAAGGCCTCGGGTCCCTGGAAGGCATCAAGCGTGAGAAGGGCGACCTGTTCCGTTACCTCACCGGAGATGGCTTTTCCGTTTACAACGCGGACAATCAGCATGTGGTGGATGTGATGGAAGGACTGGGGATATCCGGATACTCCTATGCGATATACAATGAGGCAAATATGACGGCATCGGACATTCAGTCGACGCTCAATGGCGTTCGTTTCCTCTTGAATGGGGCACTGGAGGTGGAGTTGCCCGTACTGGGGGCCTGGAATGTATACAATCTCCTCGCCGGCTTCACCATTGCCAAACAAACCGGCGTGGACCTTGTTGAGGCGGCCGAATCACTCCAGGATTTTCAGCCGCCGTCGATGCGGATGGAAAAGACGAGGGTCGGAGAGGTCACAGTCATCAACGATGCGTATAATTCAGATCCCCGAAGTGTTCAGCTCGTGCTTGATGAGCTCGACCATTATGAATGGGAAGGACGAAAGGTAGCGGTGCTGGGGGACATGGCGGAACTTGGCGAACGAAGCGAGGAATTCCATCGCGAGATCGGACGGTCTCTTTTGCGTAAGTCTCAGATTGATCACGTATACTTCGTGGGAAAGGACATGTCATTTGCAGCGGATGAAGTTCGATCCGAGTCACGTGAGTTTTCAGTTCACACATTCAAAACCACGGAGGAGGCCTGTAACCGAATTACAGATGAGATTAAGGCGGGAGATCTCCTCCTGCTGAAAGGGTCGAGAATTATGGAACTCGAACGAATTATTGATGCCATCGAACAAACCAGATCCACTGTCAGCGCACAGACGTAATACGTCGAACCGGAACGTACCTCTGGATGGGCTACCGGTCCTTCTCATGGTTCTCGTACCGGGTTTGTTCAGTGGGGGCTGTGCTCCTGCGATTCCGGAGGATGCTCCTGAGCAGATTGAAGCTGTTCGATCCTTTGGAGGCGTGGTGGATGGAGATACGATTCGGACGTACAGCGGGCAGCTGATTCGTTTAATCGGGGTGGATGCGCCCGAGATAGACGGTCCGTATACCTCGGCGGAGCCGGGTGGAAAGGCCTCTACATCATTTGTACGGTCCTTTCTCGAAGATTCGGACGTGGTGTACCTTGAATTCGGGAAAGAGCGGTACGACGAACACGGACGTTTGCTCGCGTACGTCTACCGGGAAAAGGACTATCACATGTTGAACCGTGTTCTGGTGGAGCAGGGATGGGCCGAGGCGTACCGGAAGTACAGTTATGGAAGGAAACAGAGTTTTATCGAGGCGGAGGATCGTGCAAAACGGAAAAAGAAAGGGATCTGGTCGATGAGATAACGTTCGGGTTCAGTTCCATCTCTACTCCAGGGGGTAAGCATTGGGCTCGAAGGAAAAATCGCTACGGCCAGGGGCACTTATTCGCTGTATGTGACCGAGTTTATGTCCGGGCCGATGTAGGAGCCAATTGTCTCTCCGCGTATCGCTCGCAGGATGTTTCCTTCTTCCTTCAGGTTAAAGACCACGATCGGCAGGTCGAATTCCATACACATTGAAATGGCCGTGGAGTCCATGACCTGTATATCCTTGCTGAGTATATCCATGTAGGAGATGGTTTCAAACCGTCGTGCGTCTACATGTTCTTTCGGATCCTTGTCGAATACCCCGTCCACTTTCGTGGCTTTAAACACCGCGCCGGCTTCGATTTCAGTGGCACGAAGTGCAGCGGCCGTGTCCGTGGTGAAGTGTGGATTGCCCGTACCGGCGGCAAGGATGACAATTCGGCCTTTTTCGAGGTGCCGGATCGCGCGGCGTCGGATGAAGGGTTCAGCGACAGATTCCATGGACAGGGCCGTCATTACACGTGTGGATGGTCCATGATGTTCGATGGTATCCTGCAAACTGAGGGAGTTGATGGTTGTGGCGAGCATGCCCATATAGTCCGCGGTAGCTGCGGTGACCGCGTCGGATTGAAATTCGGCCCCTCGAACGATGTTCCCCCCCCCCACAACGACGGCGAGTTCGGTGCCGAGCTGGTGTGCTTCAATAATACGTCGGGCAATCGACTCCACTTCGTCCATGTCGATTCCCTTGCCATCGGGAGGGCCAAAGGCGTCGCCGCTTATTTTTAGAATGACTCGTTCGTAACGTTGACGGCTCATTTGTGAACGGTTATTCGTTTTGTTCGTCGTCTCCGGGTTCTTCGATGGAGGGTGTGATGCCCTGATCGAGTTCTTCTCCAACTTCAAATCGTTCGAACCGGCGAACGGAAATGTTTTCCCCGAACTTCAATGCGTACTCCTGAATGACGTCCTCGACGGTCTGTTCGCCGTCGTCGTCCCGGAAGTACGGTTGTTCAAGGAGGACGTGTTCACTGAAAAACTTTTTCTCCATCTTGCCCTCCACGATTTGTTCAATGACCTTCTCCGGCTTTCCTTCTTTTCGTGCTTCTTTTTCGTAAAGTTCCCGTTGCTCTTCCACAACCTCGTCATTGAGGTCGTCCCGTTCGATAACGGACGGTTTCATTCCGTAGATCTGCAGACAGAGTTCGTTTACAAGTTCTATAAATTCGTCGTTCTGACTCACGAAATCCGTCTCACAGTTGACCTCGACAATAACACCACCTTTCCCCTGAGTGTGGGTGTAGGTGCCGATACTGCCCTCACGGGTTTTCCGTCCGGACTTTTCATCAAGCACCTCTTTTCCTTTTTCCCGGAGGTACTTGACCGAAGCCTGCATGTCTCCATCTGTTTCACGTAATGCTTCCCGGCAGTCCATGAGGCCGGCACCGGTCCGTTCGCGCAGTTCTTTGATTTCGTCCATTCCGACGTCGCTCATTGTTCACTCCTGAGTAATTATTCAGAGAATACTGGCTAAAAATTTTTAGGATAGAAACACACAGCGGGCCCCCAAAATGACTGTTCCAGAGGATCTCGTCCATATAGAGATCAATATTCAGGCCGTTGCTTCTTCTTCCGTATCCGTCGAGTGTGTGGCCGATGGTTCCGGAGCATTGGAGTCAGAGTTCGTATCCTGCTCCGCATCGGCTTTTGCCGACTTCTTTGATCGATCTGACGCGTCCTCCGTGTCACCTGAGGTGGTTTGCTGTTTCTGTTCCCGCTGTTTTTTCTGTTGCTGCTCCTCGTACATGCGTGCCTGTTGTTCCTCTCCCTCTTTCACCGCCGCAATAAGTTCGTCGAGCATTAGATCAATCACTCGCATGGCTTCGTCGTTGCAGGGAACGGGTACGTCCACTTTTGAGGGGTCTCCGTCCGTATCGATCAATGAAACGATCGGCACGTTCTCACGATTTGCTTCTGAAACCGCAATTTCTTCCATTAGCGGATCAATGACCATCATTGCACCGGGCAGGTTCTCCAGGTCGCGAATTCCGCCGAGGTTCCGAATGAGTTTTCGTTTTTCCCGCAGAATCGCCGACTGCTCCTTCTTGCTGTAAAGGTCCAGTGTACCGTCTTCTTCCCACTGTTCAATCTCCTCCAGCCGGTTCAGCCGGCTCCGAATGGTCTTGAAGTTGGTCAGTGTGCCCCCCAGCCAGCGATCAACAACGTATGGAATATCATTTTCCTCCGCCTTTCTTCGTAGCAGTTCACGTGCCTGATATTTGGTTCCAACGAACAGAACGTCTTCTCCCCTTGCAGCCACGTTTTTCAGGTATTCTTTTGCGACGATGAGTCCCCGTATGGTTTCCCGGATGTCGATGATGTGGATCTTGTTCTTGGAGCTGAAGATGTACGGTTCCATCTTGGGATTCCACCGGCTTGTGTCATGACCGTAATGTACACCGGCGCGAATTAATTGTTCCGGGGAAAGTTGTTCCATAATCAAATTAGAAAAGCGATAAGAGAGAGAAAGAACTCGACTTCGGAGTGACAGTGTTACTGAACCTTACACATAAGCAAGTTGGTAGGAATTATATGGAATTCATACGTGTTTTCAAATTGCGTTGGCTCTCATTTGGAAGACACGGTCTGCCACGAGTCGTTTTTCAGGAACTGATCGGTCATGTCTTCGAGTTTCTCCCGACGTGAAATTCGTTTGTACCGATCCCCATCAACAAGAACCTCCACGGGGCGAGGATGTAAGTTGTAGTGGGAGCTCATGACGTATCCGTACGCACCCGCCGAGAAAAGGCTCAGCAGATCACCCTGCTGGACGGGGGGAAGGTCCCGTTCCTGACTGAAGAAATCCGTTGTCTCACAAATCGGACCTACGACGTTCGACGACACAAGATCACCGTCCCAGTTTTCCTCGTCGGGCACCCGGCCGTTGATATCTGAATCCGTGTGTGCCGGCCAGATCCGATGATAGGCATCGTAGAGTGCAGGACGGATCATGTGGTTCATTCCGGCGTCGCAGATCACAAACGTTCGGTTTGCTGAGGGTTTTTTGTACAGTACTTCGGTGAGAAGAATCCCGGCGTTTCCCACGATGAACCGTCCCGGTTCAATGGTGAAGTTGATCCGTTCCCCTTCGAGAAGGGGAGTGACCGCATCCGCGAATGCCTGGGCCGGTTTGGCACTCCGGTCCTTGTAGTAAATGCCGAACCCGCCGCCCATGTTCAGAAGCTGTACGTCTTCGTCAAGTTCCTGCAGCTCGTTCATCAGGTCCACGTTTCGTGAGACGGCTTCCCGATACGGCTCAACGTCCGTGATCTGGGAGCCGATGTGACTGTGGAGACCCCTGAAATTCAGTTTGTTCGATTTGATGCTTCTCCGTGCCATGTCCATTGCGGTTCGCGGATCCACGCCGAACTTGTTTTCCTTCTTTCCCGTCGTAATGTACCGGTGCGTATCCGGATCGACGTCCGGGTTCACGCGAATGCATATTCCCGGCTTGTTCTCGGTCGGGACGGCCAGCGATTCGATGGTGTCGAGTTCCTGTTCCGATTCGACGTTGATGGCGAGGATTCCGGCATCGATCGCCTGTTGCAGTTCTTCCTCCGTTTTTCCGACGCCGGAAAAAAAGATTTTCTTCGGGTCAACCCCGGTTTCAAGCACAACGGAAAGTTCTCCGCCCGACACCACGTCAAAACCGCTTCCCTTTTCTTTGAGGTCCTGTAGAATAGATGGATTCGTGTTGGCCTTAACGGAGTAGCAGAGGAGGGGATCAAGGTGGCTGAACGCGTCCTGAAGTTTTTTGAGGTGTTCCTGGTACGTCCGTCGGCTGTACACGTAGCAGGGCGTTCCGACATCCTCTACGATGTCGTCCACGGGGACCTGTTCACAGAACAGTTCCCCCTGTTTGTAATCAAAGTAATCCATG
>CAYXQY010000051.1:0-8603 GCA_964466525.1 uncultured Planctomycetia bacterium | reverse complement strand
GTGGCCAGGATCAGGGCGGTTTGATGCTCGGACCGGAGTGTTTCCAGCAGGTCATATACCTTCTGGCCCGTGGATCGATCCAGGTTTCCGGTGGGTTCGTCACAGTACAGGACCTCCGGCTCCATAATAAGAGCTCGTGCAATAGCAACGCGTTGACGTTCCCCGCCGGATAACTGCTCGGGATGGTGGTTTTCGCGACGTTCAAGACCCACCTGCTGGAGAAGTTCCCGGCCGCGCTCCCGATAATCCGACCGCGCTCCGATCCATTTGAATGGACCATCGGAAATCATCGTCGGAATGAGAACATTCTCCAGTGCGGTCAGTTCCGAAATGAGGTGGTAGAACTGGAAAACAAACCCAAATTTCTGGTTTCTGATTTCACTTCGTTCCCCGTCGGATAGAGGAAGGACATTTCGTTCTTCAACGAACAGTTCACCCCCCGATGGATTGTCGATGAGCCCGAGGATGTGGAGGAGCGTTGTCTTTCCCACCCCGGAAGGGCCCCGTATCGATAGATAATCGTGGGGGTCGATGGAAAGGTCGATCTGATCGAGAACCCGTATCGTCTGTCCCCCCGTATGAAATTCTTTGACCAGGTCTTTCGTTCGTAGTATCGGAGCGGATGTAGAATTATTCATGACGTATGGCTTCGATCGGTACCTTTCGTGCGGCCCGGATCGCCGGTATTAGACTGAACAGAAAGCTGAGTATGATGGCAACCGCTCCAATCAGTATTGTTGTGTTCGTGCTCCAGATGTATGGGATTTCATCGAGAAAGTAAATTTTTGCAGGAAATGGATGCCAGCCGGTCATCTGCTCAATAAAGTTCGCGATCGGATTCAGGTAGGTCACAGTGACGTAGCCCAGAGCAATTCCCAGTCCCGTGCCGAGGGTTCCGATGATCAGGCCTTCCGCGAGAAAAATTCCGGCCACACCGGAGACGGTACCGCCGAGACTCCGTATGATGCCGATATCCCGCTGTTTCTCGAGCACCATCATGCTGAGAATCGCCAGCAGCATAAATCCGGCCACGATGATGACAAGCGAAAGAAGAATCGTGGTCAGTCCGCGCTCCGCTTCAACGGCCTGCAGTAGGCTGGAACGCTTTTCCTTCCAGGTCTTGATACTTTCTCTTGAAAATCCTCGCTTATCCTTCAGGAGATGTGTGTAAATCATGTTTTTTACCCCGTCAAGAACCTCCTGATCGTCGTGATGATCCACACGGACGGCAAGTTCGGTGACGTATCCCTTCATGTCAAGAAATGCCTGAGCGGCGGTCAAAGAACAGTAAATGCGCCGCTGATCAAATTCGTACATCCCCGATGAAAATTGTCCGACCACTTCAAATACCTGATTGAAATTCTTTTTATTCCCCGTCATCCGACCACTGATGACTTTGTACTTGATTGGCTCTAACTTCTGGCCCGAGGGATGGTTTTCCGGATCCGGAAAATACGACGGCTCCCCTCCTCCCGGAGACATACCGGTAATTAAACCGGGATGCTTCGGCCGACCGTTCTGGTACGCAAATCGGATATCACCACCGCCCACGTACGACGTTAGATTGGACGCTTTCGCCTCAAGCTCAGGAACAATTCCGGTCAGGAAACCGAACTGAAACTGGTCACGCCCCTGAAATCCTTTCCGTGTGTAAAGGACAGGCCAGGTAATACGGGGGCTGACTGCTTCCACGTGTTCGATTCCTTCAATTTCTTTCATGAGCTTCCGGAAATTCGGGATAAATTTGTTCAATCCCTTCCGAACGGTAATATGTGAGGCTGTGCCTCGTATTTTCTCTTTCATGTCCTCCGCGAACCCGTACATAACCGAGTTCACGATGATAAGCACCGCCACACCGATCATGAACGAAAGCACCGAGAGGTAAGCGGTGACCCGTTTGATCATGTATCGAAAGGCAAGGTGCAGGGTGTACATCAGGATTTAACCCCTGTTAAGAATGTCAAATAAGCACTGAGCCGGTGGTTTCATATCCACGTCAATCGTCGTCCGGACGAAGTTGAGGAAACAGGATTACCTCCCGAATGGAGTCGGAGTTCGTAAGAATCATCACGAGCCGATCAATACCGATCCCCAGACCGCCGGCCGGGGGCATGCCGTGTTCGAGCGCCGTAAGAAACTCCTCGTCCAGCTCACGGTATCCTTCCTCCCGGGCCTCGATCTGTTGTTCCAGGCGATTGCGCTGTTCGATCGGGTCGGTCAGCTCGGTGAACGCATTTGCAATCTCCATCCCGCAGAGGAAAAGTTCGAACCGTTCGGTCACGTCCGGTTCGTCCGGGGACTCGACGGCGAACGGTGAAATTGCCACCGGATAATCGGTTACGAAAATGGGTCCGGTCAGTTTTGGTTCAACCAGTTCCTCGAATAATTCACTGGCAATCTTTCCATACGGTCGTTCGTCCGTGTCGACTGAAATATCATGGTCGTGAGCCCGGTCGAGGACCTCGTCCTTCTGGTTCCACCCCAGTCCCGTATATTCCTCGAATAATTCCCGGTACGGTACCTTCTTAAACGGAGGGGTCAGATCAAGGGGCTCTCCCTGAAACTCGACCCGGTTCGTTTCCAGTACGTTATCCGACAGGTGAGCGATCAGGCGCTCCGTCAGGTCCATCATGGTTTCGTAATTTCCGTACGCCTCGTACAGTTCAAGCATCGTAAATTCCGGGTTGTGGCGGGGGGAGATCCCTTCGTTGCGGAAGTTGCGGTTGATTTCAAAAATCCTTGACATCCCGCCGACGAGGAGTCGCTTCAGGTATAGCTCCGGTGCGATTCGTAGGTACAGATCGATGTCCAGTGTATTGTGGTGTGTAACAAATGGTTCCGCGGCAGCGCCGCCGGCAATTGGGTGCATCATAGGAGTTTCCACTTCCCGGTAGCCCTGATCCGTCAGCCACTGTCGTATTTCGGACAGCAGTTCGAACCGGGTTTGAAACGTATCCATCACCTCCGGGTTCGAGATTAAATCAAGATACCGTTTCCGGAAGCGGATTTCCACGTTCTTAAGGCCGTGCCATTTCTCAGGAAGCGGTCGGAGGCTTTTGGTCAGCAGCTCAATGGATCGAGCAAAGATCGTCGGTTCACCGGTACGGGTTTTTCCGCCTTCCCCGGAAACCCGGACAATATCCCCGATGTCCAGCAGGTCAAACCGTTCAAATGCCTCTGCCCCGACACGGTCTTTTTTAATGTACACCTGCAGTTGATGATTTTCCTGTTTCAGGTCGATGAACGCGGACTTTCCGTGCTCCCGAATCGCGGTGATACGGCCCGCTGTTCCGTACGATTGTTCCGTAACTTCTCCCTCCTCACAGTCGGCGAGGGCGTCGACGACCTCCTCGACTGAAGTGGGGGGTTCGTCGGATCGCTTCCAGGGCTTCGATCCCCGTTCCGAAAGGGATTCGGCTTTCTTTTTTCGGTGTTCGATCTGTTCGTCGGACATAAAAAAACTACAACATCAAATCATGAAGAATTGTCTCGGTCTCTAACCCGCACATACGGAAATGGTGAGTGAAGATAGAACGGACAGGGACAGGTGATTATTCGGCCGGTTTGAAATGCATGTACTCCGCCAGTTCTTTTGCTTTCTCATTCCCGATCAGTTCCCGCACGAGTTCCAGTGCAAAAGGGATGGCTGTTCCGGGTCCGCGACCGGTCAAGATACGGCCGGATTTCACGACCGGTTCCTCCGAGTATTTAACTCCTCCCAGTTCATTTCGAACCCCCACATGACTGGTGGCCTGCTGACCTTCCAGCAGTCCGGCTGAAGCCAGCACACGGGGTGCGGCGCAGATGGCCGCCACGTTACGATCGCTTTCGTATTGATTTTTGAGCAGGTCCCTCACCCGGGCATCCTCCTCAAGATGGGTTGTTCCCGGTTCTCCCCCTGGCAGAATGACAACGTCGAAACGGCCCGTTTCCAGATCCGAAAGCAGTATGTCGGCTTCCAGTATAATGTCGTGTGAACCATCTATAGTTGTGTCATTCAGACCTACGGTAGTCACATCCACACCGGCTCGTCGAAGCACGTCGATGATCGTAACGGCCTCAATTTCTTCGAGGCCGTCAGCCAGAAGTACAGCAGCGGAAGGCATAACAGGATCAGATAATTCAGAACACGGAAATGAAAAGAGGTTTAGCTATTTTAGGAAAACGGTTCGGGTATTACAAAGGTTCCTACGCTGTTATCTTGATGGAGAAGTTGCGGCAGTGGCTCCGTCGGACGAAGTCGATCTTTGAACGTTTTGTGAAGCACACCTCTTTTCGTTAATTTAAAGATTCGGGATCCGAGGGTATTTGGAAATGGATTCATCTATCAATCTTCATGAACACGCTAAGGAGCCAGAACATCGTTGTGGGCACGGCCGGATATGGCCGCTATTCGGCCCCGGAAGGTTGGAAGGATCAGTACGAGAGCAAGCTTGCCGCATTCTCGGATGAGTTCCATGCGGTCGAACTGAACCGAACGTTCTATAAACTACCTCGTGTCAGGACGGCAAAACGGTGGCGTATGGAAGCCGGGGATTCCTTTGAATTCTGTGTGAAAGCCTGGCAGGCATTGACCCATGAAACAAGCAGTCCCACATGGCGTAAGAACGTTCGAGAGACACTGAGCGAAGAACAGAAAGAGCATTTCGGAATGCTTCGTCCTCATCCGGTGAACTTTTCCGCCTGGGAGAAGACGAAAGCCGTTGCTGAAGCCCTTGAAGCACCGGTCTGTCTGATCCAGACACCGCCCCGTTTCGGCCCGTCTGATCAGAATAAAGAAAACATGCGTGAATTCCTGTCCGAAATTGACCGTGGATTGCTACGGGTTGCATGGGAACCGCGGGGGGACTGGCACAGGAAGCCGGATCAGGTGCAGTCAATCGTCGATGAACTGGATCTTATTCATGTGGTGGATCCGCTTCGAGCAGAACCCCTTGGTAATCACCCGTTTGCGTACCTCCGACTTCATGGTTTGAACGAGGACCGGTACGACTACAGGTATGATTATTCCGGCGAGGAGCTGATGGAACTTGCGGACTTTCTCAATGGAATAGCCGGGAAGAAAAAGCGTGTCTTCTGCATGTTCAACAATGACCACATGTATGAAAATGTACGTCAACTGCAGTCGTTAATCAGTGAATAAACAGGTGATTGATCAGGATATTCGAAGATAATGAACGTCGGCGTCGTCCTCACAGATCGAGCAGGCGGGAAGCGCATCGGAATCCGCCCGGAGCGTAACGTGGGTGCCACATTCTTCACAGGCATAGACCCCCTTACCGGGTTGATCTCCGACGCTGTACGTTTCGTTTGAAGGATTCATAAGACCATGAATGAACATGTGACTAAAATAAAACCGGGGAAATTATTATTACGTTTCGGGGTCGACATATCCAAAGATCCGTCGATTAGTAGAGAGGTTTTGTTCCGGGACACGTACGGCTGTTTACGTGAATGATCGGTTGTTTTTGAATTGTACTGCTCTTTGAGCATATACTTTCAATTTTGACATTTTTTTATACGGCTAATACCAGATTCATGAACGGTAATCAGAGAACGGTTCAACGGTTCGGACACCGCACGAGCATTTCAATTGTGGGCCTTTTTTCACTTGTTCTTACGCTGGCGTGGAATGTGCAGTACATTGAAGCCGATCCGGAGATACCGTCGAATTGGAGGGTGGAAGAAGTTGCGTCCCATCCGTCTCTAAAATCACCACTTGCTGTTGAGGTCGCGCCGGATGGACGGGTATTCGTAGGTGAAGCCCGTACCAAAATGATTGATGGTTCGAGGGAGGAAAAGACGGAACCGATCGAACGTCTTCTCCGTTTTCATCCGGATGGCCGTCGGGCCATCGTTGCGGAAGGGTTCCATGGGATCTCCGGCTTGCTGTATCTCGATGGTAAACTATACGTAAATCATCCACCGAAACTGAGTGTGCTTTCTCTAAAAGGGGATGAGGTGACGGAACGACGGGAGTTGCTTGATCTCGGTCCGGATCACCTGGCGTTTTTCCACCATTTTCCCGCTCAGTTACGTCTCGGAATGGATGGTTTTATTTATATGAGCCTCGGAGACAAGGGGATCCGGAACGTTGAGGGAACGGACGGCTCCTCGGCTACACTTCACGGGGGGGGGCTCCTTCGTTTTCGACCGGATGGTTCGGGGCTGGAAATATTTGCAAAAGGGACTCGAAACCACCTTGATATAGCTATTAACTCCCGGGATGAACTCTTCGTTTATGACAATGACGATGGAACGAAAACGTGGCATACGCGCGTCATGCACATTGTGGATGGAGGAGACTACGGGTATCCGTTTGAGTTTCAACCTCGGGAGCCGCACATCCTACCGAAAATTAAGAGTTATGGAGGTGGGTCCCCAACGGGTGCGACTGCGTATACGGGTGCAAGGTTGCCGGAGAAGTACCACGACAATCTGTTTATGTGTGAGTATGGAAAATTAGCTGTTTTTCGTTATAAGATGCGACGGTCCGGAGGGACCTTCCGAATTGACGACCGCAAACGGTTCATGCAGCACGGGGGTGGGGATCCTTTTCGTCCGGTGGGCATTGCCCAGGCCATGGACGGTGTTTCATTTTTCGTCACCGACTGGGACTACAACGGCTGGTCGGCCGGGACACATCGTGGTCAATTGTTCAAAGTAACATACACCGGTTCAACTCGATCGATTGCGATTCCGGATTGGTTTGAACGGGGCGGACGGGGAAAGCCGCTTGAGGTTTCTACAAATCGACTGATTGAGGAGGGGCTCAAACACCCGGCGAAACGGGTCCGGCAGGTTGCTCAGAGACAGCTTGCCCGACGCGGACAGGCAGCCGTTTCCTCAATCGTGGAGATGTTGACTTCTTCGGAGGTTCCCGAGCATGCGAAATGGCACGGTATCTGGACGCTGGATGCCATCGACGGGGGGCGTTCAACACGGGATTCGATCATTGATCTGACCGGTTCCGAGCACGCAGAATCAGCACGAGGACAGGCGATTCGGCAGCTTGGAATCCGGGAGGTAAAACGGGCGCAGGATGTTCTGCTCAAGTACCTGGACGACGACAACGCATCGATTCGATTTCGGGCGGCGACTGCGCTGGGACGAATTGGAAATCCGGATGCCCTCGAACCGCTTCTTGAGACACTGGACGATTCTGATCAGTTTGTCCGGCATGCAGTGTCCACCGCTCTCAATCGTATTGGTCGATCGAACCCGGAAGCGTTTCATCAAATTGCCATGGGGTTCAACGCAGACCGGAAGCTGGTTCGAACAGGAACGAAGTCTGCAATGCGGGAAACCTATATGGTGCAAAATGTGAAGGCCCTTGCCGACATCGTACGAAACGGGTCCACCATCGATGCCAGAGGAGGTGCACTGAAAACGTTGGTTCCCCTTTTCATGAAGCCGGAACAATGGGATGGAACGTGGTGGGGTACCGTTCCAATCAAGCATGGCCCTCCTCCGCATACCAGATCCTGGAAAGGGACCTCGATTGTACGATCTGTACTGGAAAGTGTTGTGAAGGACAAATCAATGTCCTTGAAAAAGGTACTTGTCCGGAGCGGTTCGAAGTTGAGAACACCAAAACTGATCCCTTTGTTCCGGGACCTATTCCAGCGGACGGAGAACCGGAAATTGAAAAAGAGCGTACTGAACACGCTGACAAAAATACCGGATAAGCGAGCATTACCCACCTATCTGGAAGGGTTGTCAAAGGAAGACGAACAGGTGCGGGCATCCAGTCGAGACGCCCTGCGAGCCATATCGTCCAGCGTACGTGGGGAAGTGATGAAAAGGGCACGCAGTGGAGCGTTTACGGACGAGGAATTGCAGCAGCTTGCACAGGTGTTTACGAAACCGGAGCCAGTCCGAAACTGGCATATCATCGGGCCATTTGAGCGTGAGCGGACCCGGCCCTTTGACCTGAAAAGCGTCCCGTATGAACAGACGTTTGAGGGGGAGACCGGGAGGGTGGCCTGGAGGGAAGCCACGGGGGAAGAGAAGCACGGGCACATCGACCTGGAAGAGGAGCTGGAAGAGACAGATCATGCGTCCGCTTTTGCCCGTGCCACCGTCGAGGTGGAGGAAGCGATGGATACGGAACTTGTGCTGGGAAGTGACGACGGATTGCGTGTCTGGGTGAACGGTGAGAAGGTATTTGAGGACATGGGGACCCGGGGCTGGGAGCCGGATCAGTTTCGGGTTCCGGTGTCGCTGAAGAAAGGAAAAAATGAGATTGTGTGTAAAATCGAGGAGAATACCGGCAGCTGGGGGTTTTCAGTGAAGTACGTCAGCCGGGGGTTTCTCCGGAGGGTGCAGGAGCAGTAACGCCGGGGGCCGTATTTGCTTGGAGGGGAGTTGATGGACATTTTGGAATTAATCCGAAGACGATGTACCCTTAGCACATATGGAGGGATGGAACGATTGACTTAGAAACGACAAAACTTTTCTTCACCGTTCCCCAAAAAGAAGTCATATATGAAGTGTGATCCCTCGTGTGAAGATGGCCTCTTTCCCGAATCACGCCGTGCCTCGGCGCTGATCGTGGCGATAGCGGTGTTGTTTATCATGTTTTTGCTGGCGTCGGTGCTGGC
>CAYXQY010000050.1:15398-21646 GCA_964466525.1 uncultured Planctomycetia bacterium | reverse complement strand
TCTTATAGTACCGATCCGTATTCGTCAATAAGACATGCGTCCAGGAACTATACAGTTTCACTATTTTTTGGAATATCGTGACCGGTCAAAAATCCGTGCCATACTGGAAACATAAGCATCCTTGCTTTCGTATTCAGATAAATCACCATTCTTCCCCACGGATTTTTGACCACTGACGAAATATCCGACAAGAAACCTTTTCGGGTCAACGGAAGTGAAAGTCTCGAGCCCGTCCGGAATCTCTGAGCACGATCGATGTTCTTTCCGATAGCAGACCGTGCTGCGTTGCCAGGTGTTCCGCAGGAAAGCTCGGTCGTGAGGTTCCGCCAATCCACATCTCACAGGCGAGGCGGGTAATGTGAACAGAAAAATTTCCTCACCGGCAGCGACCGGTTCAAACCGTGTACGGCCCTGATACGTCCCTCTGACCATTTACGTTCTATTCCAATTGTATCCATAACATGTTATCGTCATACGTGCATGAAGGCTATATAAAAAAGTTTTGCGTCTCAGTGTTTGTGGTTCCCGCATCATCCACACCCTCCAGCGGTCCTTCGGGGGGCTCCTGACCGAACTGATTTCGCTTCTTCTCCAATACCACGTTACCGGAATGTTTCAATGACTTTACGGATGGACAACAGGGAGCTGTTCGTTTCCTTCCTGTATATGGTGGTCTGTATTCTGACCGCAGTTCCCGTTCAAGCACAGAGCAACGGAAACGGGGACAAGGTGCCGTCTCCCCCTATCGAAATTTCCAGGAGCGCGATTCAGGAGCGTATTTCCTCTCTCAACGAGCAGGGCTCCCTGGATGAATCCACACGAACGGAAATTGAGAAGATCTACCAGCAGGCACTCGATGAACTTGCAACGGTGGAGGAGCTTAAGACCCGAATCAGTGAATATGAAACCATACAGAAAAACGGGTCGGATGAGATCAAAAAGTTCGAAGAACAGCTGGAAGAGCTCACGTCCGCTCCGGATCTGGAGGTCCCGGATGAGGCCCCGATTGAGAAACTACTGAATGAACTCGAAAAGACCGGTACGTACATTCCGGCGGAACCGGAGCTTTCGTTTTTACAACAGGAACTGAACGACCGGCAGTCGGAATTATCAAACGTGCAGTCCAACCTTGAGGAGATCACACAAAAACTTGACGAAAGCAAGTCAAGACGGGAGAACATCCAGCAATTACTGAACGAGGCGCAGGACGAACTCGAAACTGTAACTACCGAACTGAAGGCCGTTAACCTCTCCGACTCGCCCAACGAGAAAGTGGTTGCCAACCTGGTTCTTCTGCATGCTCGTAAAAAGAAGCTGGAATCACGTATCGAAGCGCTGAACCTTGAAAAAAACACGTACGATCTCCGGCGTGAACTTCTACAGACCAAGCAGGCGTTCCTGAAAACCCGCAAGAACCGGCTTGATAAAATTGTCCAGCTCTGGCAGATGATTGTCAGCCGAAACATGGAACGTAAAGCAGAGGAGGAACTGGAGGAAACGAAAGAGACCCTGAGCAATGTTAAAAATACGTTTCCGTTCATTGAGGACCTGGCGCAGAAGGTGACGGATCTGGCGGAGGAACGAACTTCACAGGATGGACCCATCCAGGGTCTCAAGCGGATTACGGAACGGCTGAAAGGAACCCGTTCCATCCGACAGTCCGTCGTAGCGGACCTGAGCAACGTCAAGGAACGAATTCGTGCGGCCGGACTGACTCACCAACTGGGAAGCCTCCTGCGTCGGAAGAAGGACGAACTTCCGTCCATTAACGACCATCGGGGCGACATATCGGAACTGGAACAGAAATTGTCGGACGCTCAGCTCCGGCTGATTGAGTTGAACGAGGACCGATCAAACCTGATCCAGGAACAGGACCAGATCATATCATCCCACCTGAATAAACTCGGCAACGACGTGTCCGACGAGAAACGGCGTGAGCTGCGATCCAAACTGACCGACCTGATTAACCGCCGTCTGGGACTCATCGAAAAGCTGATCGAGGAGTACGATCGCTACTTTACGAAGTTGACGGACCTGATCGCGGAAAAACGGAAACTGGTCCAGGTCCTGCAGGATTACCGTACCTACATTGACGAACGTGTTATCTGGATCCGCAGCACGGCAAATTTCTTCAACGTATACCGCCCGGAGGTCAAACCCGACACGAAACCCGTCACCTCCGACTGCAGAACCCCCGCCAACGTGGATGCCAGCATCCGGGAGGTACCGGAGGCACTCCAGTGCCTTTTTCAGTTTCAGCACCTGAAAAAGGTGAGCAGCGCCCTTATCAAGGACATCAGTGAATCGTACTTTATATACACCCTCATCGTTCTATTGCTCTTCGCCCTCCTATGGTATCGTCCCCGGTACTTCCGGTATCTATCGGAGGCAGCTCAGGACACCTTCAGCCGGTACGGTGATTCCTTCGTGAAAACCGGGAACGCGATGCTTTACACGGCTTTGCTGGCGATCCCGGTACCCGGTATTCTCCTGTTTTTCGGATGGCGACTTAGCCTTGTGCCGGCCCCCGACGGTGGCATCATCGATGCCACGTGCATCTCGTTCCTCGGCACGGGAATGTACTATCTCACCCTTGCCGTTCTGCGTCATACGTGTCACCCGGATGGGCTCGGGCGAAATCACTTCCGATGGACCGCCGATAACATCCAGAAGATCCGTACCAACATCCTGTATTTCCTGTATCCGACCGTGCCACTGGTGTTCCTGTTTGTGCTCACCAACCACCTTGAAAACCGGTTTTATCGTGACACGCTGGGACGCCTGTTCTTCATAATTGCAATGCTTCTGGTTACGTGGTTTATCCAGCGTGTTCTTACGCCCGACGATGGCATTCTGTCGAACTATCTGAAGCAACGAAGCGGGGGCTGGATCGACCGATTGCGTTACGTGTGGTACCCCATCGTGGTCTGCATCCCGCTTGCGCTGGGTGTGCTTGCGGTGTTTGGCTATTATTACACCGCCCGACAGCTTATGTATCGTCTGAGTCTGTCCGTCGTGGTGTTCCTGGGGCTGCTGTATCTTGTGGAGATCTTCGTGCGATGGCAGGTTTATAAAAACATTGAGTACGCAGTTCAAAAACGTGAAGAACGCCAAAAGGACCCGGACGATGACGAGTACACATCCGGTGATGGTACTCAGGAGGACCTGAAACCAAAGGAGGAAACTTTTTCCCTTCCCTCGGTTAACGAGCAGACCCAGCAACTTCTGTGGAGTTTTTTCTGGATCGGGCTGGCCGTTGGATTATGGCTGATCTGGGCGGATGTTCTCCCGGCCCTGGGGATGCTCGACGAAGTCGAGCTGTGGTCCCATCCCGAGCAGGTGCTCGAAACGGTGTCCGGTGCGGAGGGACAAACCGTTCAGCGGTCCGTGGAGCGACAGATGCCTGTAACGCTGGCGGACGTTCTCCTGGGGCTTATCATCATCGTGATGACCGTGATCGTAAGCAAAAACCTGCCCGGCCTGCTGGAAATTACCCTGCTTCATTACCTGCCCATGGATCAGGGCCTTCGATACGCGTATAAGACAATTTCCCGATACATGATCGTCCTGATCGGGATTACGGGGGCCACGGCGATGTTCGGCATTCGCTGGGGAGACATTCAGTGGCTGCTTGCCGGGGTCTCCGTGGGACTGGGCTTCGGGCTTCAGGAAATCTTTGCCAATTTCGTGTCCGGCATCATTCTTTTATTTGAACGACCGATCCGTGTCGGCGACACGATTACGGTGAACGAAGTGACCGGGAAAGTTACCCGGATCCGCACACGGGCCACCACCATAGAGGACCTTGACCGGAAGGAACTGGTCGTCCCCAACCGGGACTTCATCCAGGGAGAACTGGTCAACTGGACATTATCCGACTCAATTATGCGGGTGGTCATACCGATCGGGGTGGCGTACGGATCGGACACGGACCTGGTGGAGCAAAAATTGCGAGAAATCACGCGCAATGAGGACATCGTGTTACAGGATCCTGCACCAACCGTCATTTTTAAGGGATTCGGGGACAGTGCCCTCGATTTCTCACTGCGGTTTTTCATTGAAGATTACGACAACTACTGGAAAGCCTTCCACCGAATCAACCGTGCGGTTGACAAGAAGTTCAAAGAAGCGGGCATCACCATCGCCTTCCCGCAGCGTGACCTCCACCTGAAATCAGTGAACGACGACATTTCCGTTTCGTTCGCGCCGGAAGACATCCCCGCCGACACCGGGGATACGCCCGAGGAACCCGAAGACGGCAACTCGGAGAAGGACAACGAATAGCGAACACGACTTCTGCAGGTTGTCCTTCGACAGGGGTTTAGGCCGTATGTCAACAGACATCGCACTCGGGTGAACGGTGGGTTACTCACTTGACTCAAGGTCGGCATGAGAGGTTTCAGGAACGGACTGAGGTCCTTCTCACGACTGCAGTTGATCCCGTATGGTCCCGAGAATCCGATTGACGTCCACCGGTTTGGCGACGTGATTGTCACAGCCGGCATCCATGATCTGCTGTCGTTTCTCCTCCGAGGTTTCCGCCGTCAGGGCGACGACCGGTGTGCGATTGCGTGACCGTTTGTTCTCGAACTCCCGGATCGCCGCCGTGGCCTCAATCCCGTCCATCTCCGGCATCCTTACGTCCATGAACACAATGTCGAAATCTCCATCCCGATACGCTTCTACGGCCTCACCCCCATCTGTCACACTTGTTACGTTGACGGGATGTGAAGCAAGCAGACGTGTCAGAAATTCCCGGTTCAACTGATTGTCTTCCGCGAGAAGCACGTTGATCGGGGTCTCCAGGGTTTGAAGGGGGTCGGATGTTTTCTCATCCGTCGTCTCGTCGATATTCTGATCCGCTTTTACCCCCTCCAGCATGGAAATCAGAACCTCACGTATGTCCTGTTCCTGCACGGGTTTCGAAAGGAAATACTGGATTCCGTACGTCGCAGCGTAATGTCGGTTCTTCTTTTCGTATGGAGAGGATGCGATCGAGACCACACGATCCATGGATCGATTTCGGCTGACTCGTTCCAGCAAATCAAATCCTTCTAACCCGGATATGTGCGGGTTCAGGAAGAGTACGTCAAACGTTCCACTCTGTTCGAATAAGATGCCCGAACTCCCCTCTTCTCCAGGTGGTGGATACTGTGTTACCATCGTCACAGATGCGTTCCATCCCTCCAGTACCTCTTTCAATCGCCGCCGGGTGTCCGGATCGTCGTCCGCCACGAGGACCTTTTTGCCATCCATCCGAGGATTTTCCGGTTCGGTAGCTCTGGCCGGATCCGTTTTTCCTGCCTCCGTATCCTTCGTAGCAAGCGGGAGATCCACCTGAACACAGGTCCCCTCTCCCGGTTTCGATTCGACGTACAACCTTCCTTCCATGAAATTCACAACCTGACGGACAACCGTCAACCCGAGACCGATTCCGTCCGGTTGACCGTCGCTAACTGTACTATAAAAAGGATCAAAAATACGATCCTTCTCATTTTCTTTGATTCCCGTGCCGGTATCACGAATGTTCCAGCTTAATACACGTTCGCCCTGATCCATGTTTTTCATGTCCACATCCACTGTAACGTGCCCCTCTTCCGTAGAGGAGATCGCGTTCGTTATCAGATGTCCCAGCATCAGCTGCAGTCGCTTCGAATCCGTAATGATTGACGCCGGCACCTCGGACGAAACGGACCAGCGCAGGTCGATGCCTTTTCGCGACGCCCGTTCCTGAAACTCCGAAACACATTGTTCCACGAGGGGTGAAACGTCAACGGGTTCCTCCTGGCGTTCCGTGGAACCGGTTACAATACGTGAGAGCTGATCGATATCCCCGACGAGTTCGACAAACGACGTAACGGCCTCTTCAAGCTCTCGTACATGATCTTCCTGTTCATCCGCAAGCTCCGAGTTTCGCAACCGGCCGAGCGGGGCAAACAATTCCTCCAGCATCCGGGGTACATCCCGGGGCCGCTTCCCGTTCAAATCTGGTCCCCTGGACGTCAAACCGGCGGGTGCACTACCGGAACGACGCGTCAGCTCATCCATAAAGGCAACCGCGGTTTTTTCCATCCACCGTTCCATGTCGGAAGGTTTTGATGTTCTCCGTAGGCTCGTACCGGGGGGCAACCCGTCGACCTCTGCGTCCTGTAAAATTTGCTCGCCCAGTTCTGCAAGATGCCCCCGCAGCCGTGATCGGGGCATTTCACTGAACACTTCGCCGGTCAGCGGGATAGAGAGGGTCAAAA
>CAYXQY010000050.1:0-15388 GCA_964466525.1 uncultured Planctomycetia bacterium | reverse complement strand
CGAGCACCGGCGCGAGATCCATCAGACTCGGTATCTGCGAGATGTTCCCGAAGACGTGATCGGGGCATTTCATTGAACACTTCGTCCGTCAGCGGAATAGAGAGGGTCAAAAGCTGATTTTCAATCACCTCCGATTGGACATCCGCACGCTCCTCTTTCCATCCTGACGGATCCCAGTCCCCGGGTTTCAGGCTCATCATGCGCACCTCAACTGACGGGGGATCGGCGGATACGACGAGGTCGGCGTATCCTTCACCGGTGGACTGCAGGGAATGAACCGCCCGCCCTGCAATAGAGATCAGCTTTGTGGCATTTCGTGGAGAAGCACATAGCAAACGGCAAAGTTCAAGGAGAACCCTGTTGAAAGCAACAGGGTCCGAATTGTATCGGATCAGTGTTTCAAACAGACGTTGCCGGGCCATGTTACTCCTCTCCATCGAACATGACTAAAACGTACAGAAAGCGTTCAGTCGTATCGTTTCTGGATCTCTGCATCCGGTCCACGCTCCTTCTCCCTACCTGTCCGGAAACGAACAGTTTCGGATCGTTCGTGAAACTTCAACAGGAGGAAGCCTTCTACAAAATGAATTATTCTATCGGTGAAACCGCCATGTTTAAATTGCCGCTCGGAACGGATTCTCCGGAAACTCATCGGGTCCGCACATATGCAGTAAGAAGATGCGTTGTAACCCGACGAGAAATTAGGTATGGTGTTAGAACATATTGTCCTTCCTTCTTATCCCTCGCAATTCCGTCTTTCGTTTCTTCCCTGCTCGTAGTGATGGAGATTCAACTTAGCGATAATGAGGTATCCTGCACGCTGGAGGAAGCAGGTTCAAATTCGTACGACCTGGACATAACGATCAAGCCTGAGGTGGTTGCACGTGAGCTCGACCGGAGTTTCGACCACCTGAAGGATCAGGTGGAGGTCCCCGGGTTCCGGAAAGGAAATGCCCCGAAAGCGGTCATTCGAAAGAAATACGGCGAACAGGTGAAAGAGGACCTTCGAAAACGTCTTATCGAAAAATCCCTTCAGATCGCGGTGGAGGAGCAGGAGCTTGAGATTGTCGGTGAGCCGAGAGTACAGGAACACCCCGGTGAATTATCCGGGGAGAACACGTTCGAATACTCCGTGAACGTCGAGACAAAACCGGAGGTTGAGGTCGGCGATTACGAGGACATCGAAGTGACCCGACCGCCCGTGGAGGTGACGGATGATGAAGTCGAGGATGCCCTGGACAATGCGCTGGACGAGCACGCGGAGCTGGTCTGGGTGGAAGATGGATCCACGGAAAAGGAGGATGTCATTGTCAGTGACCTGACCCTGACGATCGACGGGGAGGAGATTTATTCGGACGAAAACATTGAATTAACGCTGGACGAAAGACTGCAGATTGGTCCGGTTCAACACCCGCGACTCTGGCGTCATTTCACGGGCCTGGAACCCGGAGAGTCGAACACGATAGATCTGGAATTACCCGACGAAGAGCAGTTACAACCGGATGATTTCAGGGGGACAACAGCGAACGTGGACCTGACGGTGCACGAGATTAAGCGACCTGAACAGCCGGAACTTGACGACGAATTTGCTCAGCGTTACGATTGTGAGTCGGTCGAGGAATTACGAGAGGACCTCCGCGAACAGATACGAAACTACAAGGAACAACAGAGCGAGGAAGAACTGCACAATGAAATCCTGGACCAGCTCGTGGAAAAAGCGGACTTTGAACTTCCCGAGCGGTTACTGGAACAGGGGCACGAACATTTCCTGCAGCAGCAGAAAAGCCGTATGGAACAGGCGGGCATTCCGGAGCATATCATTCAGGAAAAACTGCACGAACAAGAGGATGATTCACGGGAGGACATCAGAACGTCCATGAAACATAATTACGTCGTGGAGGCGGTGGCGGACCGTGAAAAAATTTACGTAACCGAAAGCGAGGTCGATGAGTACATCGAACAGATCGCGAGCGAACAGGGTAAATGGAAACACGAACTCGAGGAAGAACTTGAAGAGAACGATCAGATGAGCCAGGTACGATCGGAGCTGAAAGAGAAAAAAGTCATGGATTTCTTAATTGATCACGTTTCAATTCAGGAAGAAGAGGAAGACGAATGAGTTTGTTAACACCCGTTGTAGTAGAGGATTCGGGGCGGGGCGAACGGGCCTACGACATCTGGTCCCGACTCCTGAAGGATCGCATCGTATTCATCGGTGGGACGCCAATTGACGATTACATTTCCAATTTAATTATTGCACAGCTCATTTTTCTTCAGGCGGAAAACAAAAACCAGGACATCAGTCTGTACCTCAATACGCCGGGTGGCTCGGTACCGGCGGCGCTGGCCATTTACGATACGATTAAATACGTGGAGTGTGACGTGGCCACCTACTGCATCGGTCAGGCGGCAAGCGTTGGGGCATTGATCCTCAGTGCCGGAACGGAAGGAAAGCGATTTGCCCTTCCCCATGCCCGGGTGATGCTTCATCAGCCCTGGGGCGGTACGCAGGGCGTGGCGGAGGACATCCGCATCCGGGCGGACGAAATTCTGCGCCTTAAGAAAAAAGTAAACGAGCTGCTTGCCAACGAAACCGGACAGGACCAGGAGAAAATTCGTAAGGACTCCGACCGTGATTTCTACCTCAGTGCGGATGAAGCGGTGGACTATGGCCTTGTTGACACGGTTGTAACGAGCTCGGGGTCCGAAGAGGAACCGGCCCCTCCGTCCCATGATGAAGAAAATGAAAAGAATCAGGATGATAACGAGGAAAAAGAGTAATTTATGAATGATAAAACCGAACGATCCACCAACCGCTGCAGTTTCTGCGACAAATCCGAAGGCGAGGTCCGGCAGCTCATTGCAGGACCGCCCGGCCTGTTTATCTGTGACGAATGCGTCCAGCTTTGTCAGCGTGTGCTGGAGCTGGAGCAGACGGAAAGTTCCCAGTCCATGTCGCAGCAGGATTACATGGAACCCGCTATGGGGGGGGGCGCACAGTCAGAAGGCATCGAAACCTCTGTGGACGACTTTCACGTACCCAGTCCGCCGGAAATCAAGGAACAGCTGGATCAGTACGTTGTGGGTCAGGAGGACACCAAAAAAGTGCTCTCCGTCGCGGTGAATTCGCATTACAAGCGGATCCTGAACCCGAACATCGCGGAGGAGGTCGAAATTTCAAAAAGCAACGTCCTCCTTGTTGGCCCGACCGGATGCGGAAAAACGTTGCTGGCGCGAACGCTCGCTGAGATTCTGGACGTTCCGTTCGCTATCGGCGACGCCAATACACTAACTGAAGCGGGATACGTCGGCGAAGACATTGAAAACATTCTTCTGAAATTAATCCGTGCCGCCGATTTTGACGTCTCCCGGGCCGAACGGGGCATTATCTTCCTCGACGAAATCGACAAACTCGCCAAAACATCCAACAACCCGTCCATCACCCGCGACGTCTCGGGGGAAGGTGTGCAGCAGGGGCTGCTCAAGATACTGGAAGGAACCGTGGCCAACGTACCCCCTCAGGGAGGACGAAAACACCCTGAGCAGGAATACATCCAGATTAACACGGATAACATCCTGTTTATTGCCGGTGGAACGTTTGACGGCATCGAAGAAATTATCAGCCGGCGCGTCGGCCGATCCATGATTGGATTTGATGTCGAGGACGACCAGAAGGAAATGGAGAACGAGAAACTCGGCGAGATCCTGTCCCACCTCGAACCGGAAGACCTGACCGATTACGGCCTGATTCCCGAAATCGTGGGACGCATGCCGGTTCAGTGCATCGTAAAACCGCTGTCGGTCGATCAGCTGATGGAGATTCTCACGAAGCCAAAGAACGCGATACTCCGTCAGTTCCGGGCCCTGTTTAAAATGGACAACGCCGAACTTGAGTTCGAGGAAGAAGCGCTACGTGAAATCGCCCGCCGCGCCAGCGAGAAGGACACGGGGGCACGCGCCCTGCGGTCCACGGTGGAAAACATCATGCTTGACGTTCTGTTTGAACTTCCGGAACGATCGGATCCTCGTACCTATCACGTGACAGCCGACATGATCCGCGGGGACGGGGAAATGAAACCGGAACCACCCGAACCCCCCTCCGGCGAGGAGAGTCCGACCTCCGCACGAGATGAGGAAGAGGAGGAAGACACGATGGACGAGGATCGGGCGGAACGCGCCTGAACCGTTTTTTGTCTGATCATCGATTTTCGGATTCCGACATTCACAGCCCAGATCCGGACCTGCTGCAGTAACAACCGGACCGGATCCGGCATATGTTCGCGGACATCGCGGAACGATACGACCTTGCCAACACGATTCTTACCGGGGGCACGGATTTTCTCTGGCGGAACCTCACGGCGGTCGAACTCGTTCGTCTTCTACGGCGTCGCATCCGGGAGGGAACCCTGGCTTCCTCCCCTCTTCTTCTCGATGCCTGTGCCGGATCGGTGAAACTCGGAAAACGGATCCTTCACCACCTGAAGGGTCGGGGCCGGTTGATCGGTACGGACTTCTGTCTCCCGCTTCTAAAACAGGGCAAACAAAACGATGGACCGGACATTTATCGCGTGACAGGCGACGTGTTGAAACTTCCCCTGAAATCGGGCGTCGTCGATGCCATCAGCGTAGGGTTCGGATATCGTAACCTGGAGAATCGAAGACAGGGGTTGACCGAATTCCACCGTGTACTCCGTGTGCACGGCCTACTGGCAATACTTGAATTTCACGTCCCTCCACCCTCGCTGTTTCGGCGGTTGTACCTTCTCTATTTCGATCACTGCCTCCCCACACTTGGCAACCTGATCTCCGGCACGGACACCGCCGCCTACGAGTACCTGAACGAATCCGTACGAGCCTTTCCGGAACCGGACAAACTAAAGGAGGAATTTTCCTCCAGTGGATTTGAGGTCGTACGGCACCGACCGATGATGATGGGAGCCGTACACCTGTATCTGCTTTCAGCGGACGAAAGCGAAACCTCTCCGGCTTCACCCAACTAATCGACTGTACCCACTGAATCCCGTTCGTGCACTACATTCTCCGAT
Organism: uncultured Planctomycetia bacterium; assembly: GCA_964466525.1. GTDB lineage: Bacteria > Planctomycetota > MHYJ01 > CAYXQY01 > CAYXQY01 > CAYXQY01. Next base: position 10,343 of record CAYXQY010000050.1, on the reverse strand, counting down.
CGGGGATCCTCCGGACCCTCCTGTCAAAAATCCAGCACCTCCTCGGATTCCAGCTTATTCAACTCCTTTCGAAACCATTTCATATGAAATCCCCGGTGGTTCCTGTGGTACAGGTCCAGGAGTTCCGTATAGACGCTCTCCAGGTCCCGACGAGCTCGTCGTTTTTCTTCCCGGCTATCCGTCGTATTCAGGGTACGCTGCAGCCTGTAATTCTGTTTCATCTGTTCCTGAAAAACAGCCAGATCCGTCCGTGCCCGTCGCAGATATCCCCCACCGACGTTCGATCCCTTTGGTACAAGATCCTGAATACGGGGAAAAAGAACCTGTTCAAGGAAACGTTCCGCCCGGGTCTCAAACCGTTCCTCCCCGGTCCTGTAATACCGTTCGAAATCCCGTGTAACGTAATACAGCAGTTCAAACGAGTGACGAAGTACATGACGAACCGCTTCCTCCGCGAGTGCCCCCTCATACCGATGAAAAAACGACGCCCAGGCTTTGAGGAATTCCCGGGTGCGTTTCATTTTCCGACGACGGTTTGAGGATTTCTGTTCTTCGGTTTTCCAGGGAACCTCCGCAAGCGTTCGATCGACCTCTATCAGTTCGGGAAGGTCCCGGTAACTGTTCTCACGGACGACGTACGGTCGGGGTACTCGGCTCTGATCAGCGTATGCACGAATCCAGTTCCGTGTGAGCTCCCTGGCTCGGGATACACGTTTGCGGGCAAGGTCATGGGCTCCGAAGTGCATGAGCATGACAATGTCGTAGAAACAGTAGTTCACCATAAACCCAAAATTTCTCATATAAAGCAACCGCTCTCTCCGCCCCTGCTGTTTCGCCCGTTCCCATCCATCCCGATAGTACTCCAGTGCCAGCCGGTAATTTGTCCTGCGAGGTCCATTTTCGGCGGATTCCTTCCAGGTGCGTCGCATCATATACGGTTCCTGAGGAACACGGATTCCATAGATCCACCCGAGCTCCTGCAGAAGCCTCACCGACCCCTGCATTCGACGGTTGCCGTCCTTGAGAATCTGAATACCCCGTTTCACCTTCGCCCATTCCGACGAGAGATCGGGCTGACTCATCGATATCTGAAAGGCAATATCCCTCGCCAGAAACGCCCAGACCTGTTCTCGTTCGGGTTGCAGGACCTGCAGAATCTGTAGAAGCGCCACAGCTTCATCGTAACGTTCCTCGTCCTTCAACCGCCCGTATTTCACCCAGAGTGACGTAATGGCCACCTGTTTCATGCCGCCCACGAGATTTCCAACCAGATAACTCGCCAGGTGCTCGGCGGGAATACGGATCCCGGATTCCGAACCGCCCGCGTCCGAACCCGTTTCGGCCACGCCGGACGAAGCACCAACAGAGACCCTCCGGGTAAACGGATTCTGCTCACGCTTTATCTCTGCGAACTCGGTCCTGCTGAGCATGTACAGGACAGGAATCTGTCCGAGGAATAATCCCAGACCGAACAGGATGACCAGCGAACGCTTTGACATGTCGGCTCCTACGAGGAAATTTCACGAAGTTGAAACAACACGGCTCCCACCACCAGAAAGAGGAGAATGGACGGCATGGTCACCCGGAGGCCGGTGTAAATCGTGGAAATCGGAATCTCCCATCCCTGCATGAGAAGGACCTGTTGACTGAACTGTTCGAAGTTAGGTATGACGGCCATGAGATTGTTTATGACAAACGAACTGTATTCCATCGCCCACGTCGGGACATCCTCGTGAGGCAGGTGTGAATGTCCACCGGACGGACCACCGGCCCTCCGGCTCTCAATCGTTGATCTCGTGATAGAGAGCGCGTCCTGAAGGAATGTGGTCATGGACCCGATCATGTAGAACAACAAACCAAGGCAGATGCTTATCGGTCCCGATAATACAGTCGTTACTGCGGTCATAAACGCGGATATCAACACCAGCAGTAGAAAGATCATAAAAAGAGCCTTCAGATAATTTATAAGATACGATTGTTCGGGGCCTGAAATCTGCACGCTGTTACGGTGGAAACTGACCACCGAGGCGGGGTTGGTAAGTGACAGGACGATTCGGAAACGGTTCACCTCGTCAAAAACCGTATTTCCGTTCCCCGACGTCTCGTACCTGTCCGGCAACAACTGAAAACGAGCGATCTGATTCTGGCGTACCGTCATCACCTTCCGCTGCACACGCCTCCATTCGATACGGGTTTCGTCGGACGAGTCAGGCGACACCTCAACGGGTATTTTAACGTAGAACCGAAGATCCACGGACAGGTTCCTCCTCGCCTTTCGCCCCTTAAAATCCAGAAGAGCCGTGGGAGCACTTCGATACACCTGGTCGGGTTTCCTCCGGAATTCCCACATCGCAATGGGGGACGTTGTCCGTGTTCCGTACACAAGAAACCGTTCTTCTCCGTTTTTTTTCGTCATCCCCCCCCGAAACGTCGACGTATCCGCCTCACCGCGTTTGTTGAACTTGAACTCGTTGGAGGATATTTTCTTCCGGGCGGAAAGGAGTACGGGCTGTCCCTCTGAAAGCATAAGCAGCATGACGTAGCCCGTTCCGCCCGCCACACTGACGAAAAGAAAAAAGACCAGACTGAACCCGAGAAACTTGGATAGAATGTATGTACTTCGATGCACCGGTTTCGTAAACAGCAGGAACAGCCTGCCCTCTTTCAGATCTCCCGGGAGTGACGTGCCGGAAATGAATAAAACCCCAACAATCCCGAAAAACGTAACGCTTGAGAGCAACCAGGACTGGGCCACCTGAATCATCTCCCCCTTATTCGTGGCCGGAAGCATCAGAGGAACCAGCAGCACAACAGCGCAGGTCACGCCAAGCAACAGCAGAAGACGCTTTCTGATGGACTCACGAACGACCAGTTTTGTCAGGGACCAGACGGACCTCATGACGTGGATTCGGACTCCTGGATCGTCGAGAGAAACAGGTTTTCAAGTGTACGTGTGGGATGTGTAAACCCCTTCGTGTTCCACCCATGATCCAGAAGCAACTCCCGTATTTTCCGTTGATCCTGCTCCGAGACCCCCGATGCGTCCACAAGAACTTCAAGTTCATCCCGAATCTGTAGCAGTTCATCAACGTGTCCTTCTTTCCGTTTCACGCCATCATGCAGTATCGCAACTCGATCACACACGTCCTGTACGTCCGCCAGCACGTGACTGGAGACAATCAGTGTTTTCCCCTCTTCACGCAGCTCAAGAATGTAATCCTTTAACTCACGGGCGATAATCGGGTCCAATCCCACCGTCGGCTCGTCGAGAAACACGACGTCCGGATCGTTGATAAGCGACTGAGCAAACCCGATCCGCCGGGTCATTCCCTTTGAATATTCGCTGAGCTTTCGGTTACGATCGTCCCATAATCCCACCGCATGAAGCAGTTCATCGACCTTTTCCCTCTGCTGGGCGGAGGACATGCCGAACAGGCTGGCGTAGAACTCCAGGGTTTCTCGTCCCGTCAGGAAATCATAGAGATGGGAAGATTCCGGAAGAAACCCAATCCGCTCCTTCGTATGCACGTTTGCCGGGTCCCGGTTCAGGACGCGGGCTTCGCCGTCATCCGGAAATAGCAAGCCGAGAAGAAGCTTCATCGTGGTGGTTTTTCCGGAACCGTTGGGTCCAAGCAAACCGAACACTTCTCCTTCGTAAATCTCCAGATCCAGCTGGTTGACCGCGGTCGTCTCTCGAAACGAGAAAAAATTTCGAAACACTTTCGTCAGACCGCTACATTCCACCAGCGTCTTTCGAATTCGGGTCCGTTCACCAACGGGTGTATCCGCCGGGTCGGCCTCAGAAGCACGTCGCTCCGTCCGGTTCAGCCCCGACATCTCGTTTGATTTCGGATCATTCTTCGGTGTCGGAGCGTCCTTGTTCGAACTCATGTCATGGAGTGGTCAAAAAATGTGGGGGGTTGATCAAAGATGCCTGACGTTCATTCGCCGTCCTGATTGTCACTTTCCGAATCCGTTTCCCCGTCATTGTCGTCCTGCGGACTCGAGGACTCCTGTTCAATGCCAAGTTCCTCATTTATCCAGGCCACCCAGTTATCAATCGTATCCTGCCGGCTGGTTTCTGCCTCATCACTGTCGGACACCATGACCGGACCTTTCGTCTCGAGTGCGATCTGCTCGAGCGCCCGCACCACGTAATACACAACCGGCAAACCCGTTGCCTTTTCTTTCTGTGAATCGTCGGAGGTGAGAATGGACTTAAACTTCCGGAGAACAGCCGGTTTTCTGGTACGGAGTTTCCCGAGTGCTGCAATAGCGGCGTTTCCGACACGCATCTGATAGAAGGTAGTTCGTTCGCTGTCCACTTTTTTCAGCAGGGGGTCCACTGCCTGTTGGGCCCGTAACGTTCCAAGTGCCTGAATGGAGTTGTACGCAAGTTCGCGATCGGCGGAATCGACGGCCTCCATCAACGGATCAACGGCACGCCGATCACCAATCTTGCCCAGTGCCCGGGCCGCGGCGGAGGCGACACTCGGGTTTGCTTCCATGTCTTCGAGGTGATCCAGAAGAGCCGGAACGGCTTCAGGATCCTTAATTTCCCCAAGAATCTCACAGATCAGAAATCGTTTTCGGGCCTTGTAATTCTCCAGGGCCTTGAGCAATGACGGAACCGCGGCCGAACCGAGTTGAATCAAATTGGTACGGGACCAGTCATCCAGATAGGGGTTCCCACTGTCAAGCAGGCGAATGTAAAATCGTAGTTCCTGTTTGACTGCATCCGTTCGCTTCACCTCCAGCTGTCGGGTCTCCCCCTGTTTCTCCGCCGTCTCCTGTGCATTAATGGCCGGAGAAAACAGAAACAAACAGCTCAAAGCGAACATCGAGCAAATTATCTGCTTTTTAATCATCCGTTGTTCAACCATCACGATTCGTGCGGTGTCCGAATAACTCGAGAAATGACGTGCCAGAACGAAACGGATTCAGCGGCACACGCTAAGTTACCAAACATCCTATCAGAAACTCACGCTAAATCAAAGAAATGGACACGAATTTTTTGCTCCGTTTCAATTGCAAATATTCATCGCCAATTCGTGGACCGAACATGTGAAGTTCCAAAAAACAGAGGTACACGTTTCGTTCACTCATATATGACCGGGAAGCGCCGGTAATACGTTCAGGTGGTCACTACGTTCCTCCATCCGTCAGATCGATAATAGAAATAACGTATCTCGTTCTACTTCCTCAACCCAGCCCAGATTATACGTCTTATGTATTGAAAAAGCTCCTCTTTCGACAAAGTCCGGGTACACCACCGGTTCATATATTCATCTCACGGATTGGCTGTCCTGTCATCAGATCCCGTAAGGTACACATTTCAGTTCCCGTCGACTTCTGAACCGAAAATAAAGGACACCACACCACCAACAAATACCAAGCGGCAATGGTTGGTGACAGCACTTCAGGAAGACCGTTGACAATTGGCACCTGCCTGAAGATCCTGTAAAATAGGTTGTCGGTTTCTTTGTCGAGCTTTATTCCCATAAAAACAGGAGAAACTCAACATGGTAGATGAGCTGGAAAAGGACATGGAAAATCAGGTCTATAAAGTGGTCGAAATCGTGGGAACGTCCCCGGAATCCGTATCCGACGCAATTGAAAATGCGATTTCCCGTGCTTCGGAAACCGTTGAAAATATAGGATGGTTTGAAGTTAAGGAAGAGCGCGGCCGGGTCGAAAACAATCAGGTGGACGAATTCCAGGTAACCATCAAAGTGGGCTTTCGACTTGAGGACTGAGTGATCCTGCAGCAAGGAACGGCACAATCAGCGGTCCCCGTCCGATCGTGTTCCCCCTTGATTGCTCTTCCCCCTCCGTCGGCAAGCACATACGTAATGCCGGTGTCGTGAGTCACTACCCTCCTGCGAGAAAGAGAGATACCTCCACTCTGGAGACCAGAAGTGAAGCGGAACGTAACAACCGGATCCCGTTACGGAATTGAAAACCCGAGCCGTTCCGCGCAGTTCGAAAGCATGTCCGCTTCCCAGTCCGGTCGATTGGGACACTCCGGATGGGGTCTGGACGAGGGAATGTGCCCCAGAAGGTTGAGAAACACCGCCGCGGAGTGCCGGTAGGCCGGCACCGGTTCACGGAATGCCACGTTTCCCAAAAACTGCAACGCGTCGGATAATTCGTAATACGCCGCATCCCCTTCTTCCCAGAGGCGGTCCCGTTCCGCAAATTTTTCCGGAGCGAACGTGGCCAGACCAAGCAGGTAGTCCGACCCGTATTCGACCATATTGATCCCGAGGTCGTTCCCGGTGTAAATGCGAAAGGACGAATCTACGTCATCACGAATCTGCAACCGCCGGAATTCCAGGCGACGATCGAGCGACGAGTGTTTCAACCCGACGATTTCCGGAACCTCCATCAACCCCCGAACGGTCCGTTCCTGAAAGATCTCACCGTTTGGTGCGAACATCTTGCCCAGTTCAAACGCGATGATGTCCGGATATCCGCTGCAGGCGTTTTCGTACACGGAAACTTTCTCCTCCGGACCGAGGTCATGCACACGACTGGTCTGAAACAGAATCGGTGTGGCCCCGTACTCCAGCACCTCCTCGATACGTCGGCGGTAACAGTCAACCGCTTCCCCCTCGTCCTCCTCGATGTAAACCCCCGCTACAAACGACGCGTCGTCTCCCAGTGCTTCGCGGGTCCATCGCAGGACATCCTGCTTCTGATCGTCCGTCAGGAAGTTCGCGTACCCGGTGTCCATGTTGACCGCATTAAGCAAACCGGCATTGTGGGTCCGAACCACATGCTTTTTAAACGCGTCCACGGCGATTGAGCCGTCTTCCTGAAACGGAAGCAGCGTAGCTGCAATGCCCTGAATGGATCGCTCCGGTTCAAGGTGTGATTGAAATTGAGTGGTCGTCAGTGATTGTGGATCATTCATGAGTCTGCTTCTCCTGATTTGATTTCACGAAGTATCTCGCCCTGTTTCGAATTCTTGTAGTAATCGTCCAGTGGATAACACCCGGACTCCAGACCGTGCCGGGGGGCGGTTGTACAGTCACTGAAGGTCCGGCAAATTTTCTTTCGTTCCAGGTCCTTTCCGTCAAGTACGTCCGCGGGCAGGTCGGGATAGGTCAGGGTCATCCGACCGAGACCCACCAGATCCGTGTAGCCATTTGCAATGGCGCCTTCCGCCACGTTCGGAAGGTATTCCTGCAGGTAACTGTATCCGGATCCCATCATGACAAGGTCCGGAAACTCCTGTTTGAGCGCCCGCACGACCTGCACCTGCCGGGCGACCCCCACCAGCGGATCCTCCGGGGGCTGGTAACCGTCGGACGGGGGAAACAGCGCCGGTCGCTGGATATGCGGGTTGTAGTACGGACTTCCGGCGGACAGGTTCACCAGAGATATATCCAGCTCCTCGAGAAGCGACAGAAACTTTTTTGGCTCCTCCAGGTCGTATTGCACCGGTTCTTCCGGATCCACTCCGAACCCCCATCGATACGGAACCAGATCCTCGTATGCTTCGGGTTCTCCCGGACCAAGCTCGCGAGGCGCCGCTCCTTCGTTTTCCGGTTTAAACGGGATCAGATCGAACGCGGAAAATCGCACGCCGATCTGCAGGTCCGAAGTGCGGTCTCGTATGCCTTCGACAATTTCGCGCAGAAACCGGGTTCGGTTTTCGAACGATCCACCGTACGGTCCTTCCCGATCCCGTGCACTCAGAAATTCGTGGCCGAGGTAGCCGTGACAATGCTTGATGTCCACGAAATCAGCGCCGATTTCCTCGGCCTGTTCCCCGGCCCGGACGAAATCGTCAATTATCTCCCGAATTTCGTCGTCCGTCAGAACCGGATCGTCGGATTCGATGCCTTCTTTCTCGTCCAGGATCGGATGACGATATACAATTTTGGGTTCCGGGTTTCCTTTTTCTTCGGGCGTACAGTACCGTCCGGAATGGGTAAGCTGAAGGCCGACGACGAGGTCGTCCGTGGACCCAAAGTGTTCGCGGTGAGAAGACAGCAGGGTTTCGTAAAGATCGGCAAGGGCCTCCTGCGTCTTGGGTGTAAGCATGAGTTGGTTGGGGTTCGCACGAGCATCCGGCCGGACGGCTATCGCTTCCCCACCCCAGATGAGTTTCGCTCCGCTCAACCCGAAGCGACGCCACCGGCGAACCGTCTTTTCACCGGGCCTCCCATCTTCAGTACCGTCCCAGCCTTCCATGGGTTGCAGGGCAAATCGATTCCCGGCGGTACCTGCACCGGTTTCCATTGGTTCGGAAAGGGCCAGCTCCGAAGGATCACCAAGTTCGCTACAGGGCAATGAGACACCCAGTTCGTCCAGGTGGGCCTCGAAATCCTCCATCGTTACCAGGCTGGCGATACGCGTATAATCACTCATAATGGGTTCTATCGTTCGACTGAAAGCAAGAAAGAAACTTGTTCAACCACATCCAGTAACAGATCCAGTACACGGGCAGCCGTCATCGGAAAAGCCGTCTCTGCGGATACTAATCAATCCCGAAGCTCATGTATTGTAAACAGCACCCGGTTGCTCAGGGAACGACCTCCGGCCCCCTTCAGTTCATACTCCACGGACATCTGACGAACCGGTATCATGTTCGGAAGATCCAGCACGACCTTTTTTCCCTCCGGTCCCACCTCCACTCCGGAAACCGGCACCTCATCCCGACCTTCCTTCTCCGGATTTTCCACGGAATATTCGGGGGAGCCGTAATCACCGGTATATTTATAGGTCCATCGTTTAACGTTGTAATGAGCGGGGTTCGATGCGCTTTTTTTGTTCAGTGGATCGGAGAACACCAGTTTTACCCCCTGCTTACTTGTTCGAAGCTTGATCGGCATATGGACCGGATTCCCGGCGTATCGAATGCGGTTGAAGGTATTCAGCTTTCTCGATACGCTTGTCCAGCCCGGGACGCCGAGCCCCGCAACGTACAGCTGGCCGTCATGTGGACCGAAGGCGCCGCGCATCACCCCGGCCTTGAACTGATCCAGGGGAAACCGAACCACCCCCCCCTGCAACCGTCCGTCGACCGTCTCGTGCAGTTCCGCAAAAATGCGAGCCATCCCCCAGGAAAGATGGATCCAGTGACCTTCGAGCGGGCCCCAGCGCACGGAATCGGCAAAAACCTCTCCACCCGATGAATTGTCCGCCCCCTTCGAAATCCAAGTAATAGGTTGTTCAAAGGATCGACCGGAATGATCCTTCGGGGCAAACGGCCTGTACCCGTAGAACTTCCCCTGCTCAACTCGATCGATCCGTGTAGCCGGCACCCAGTTCCCCTCCTGGTCGGAGGTCTGGATTTGTCCCTCCGGCCCAATCCCCAGCCCGTTCGCCTGCCGAAATCCATGTGCATAGATCTGACTCTCCCGTCCGTCCGAAGATACCCTTATAAGAGAACCATAGGTCTCATTTAACGGATGATCCTGAGACCGATGTCCGCTGCGCAGGAAGTAAAACCGTCCCTGAGAATCATGCTCCAGACACGTCCAGTACGCGTTTGGAATCAGGGGATCGTCCCCGTTAAACCGCCGGTAAAAATCTGCTTCGGCGTCTCCGTTCAGGTCTTGAAGATGGGTGATCTGACCCTGTTCGAGAACAAAAATTTCCCCGTTGCGTATGGTAAGACCGAGGGGATTGTACAGGCCCGAGGCAAACCGCTTCCATTGGACGCGATCAAGTGAAGCATCCAGACCGGAGACCAGCCATACGTCTCCGTTAAACGTGGTAACTGCCGCATCGCCATTTTCGAAAAAATCCAGTCCGGTGATCCGAATGAACGCATTCCACGGGTTTTCCGTCGGTACGTTTATTTCATCGTTCACGTATCCGCTTTGTTTCGAAGAAACCGAACCCTCTCTGGTCAGGGTTTTCGTCCAGAGGCCCGGACCGCCATTTTTGAGATGACGAAGATCGGGTTCGCTGGCGGACGCATCAATGAGCATGGACATGATCCCCTCGGCGTTCCGGTCATTTTCAGGAAACCTCGCCATGATCACCCGGAACGAAACCGGACCGCTTCCCTTCCGAACCTCCAGCGACACAGCACTGTTCTTCTTCAGTTTCAGTGACGTTCGGTTCGGCGCCCCCACCACGGCGATGCCGAGTTTCTCGTCGTCCCCCTGAATAACACACCAGTTTGAACCCCGGTTTGCCGATTTCATTTTGCCGAGGTCGTGCAATCGAAACCGTTTTGTTTCCCGCAGATTCTTGATTTGCATGGACCGGACCAGAGCCGGTTGACCCTCATCCTCTACCCGCCAGAGATGATCAAGAACGGACGCGGCCCCGGCCGAATACGACAGTACGATTCGACGACCGTGTCGGAAGTATCCATTGAA
>CAYXQY010000049.1:0-21802 GCA_964466525.1 uncultured Planctomycetia bacterium | reverse complement strand
CACTCTCTCACGGTCGCGGTTCCATCCGTTACTATCGTCGTTTGCAGGAGGGGAGCCGCGACCGTAAGGGAGCGACAGGCCTTTTCTCCGATCATTTTCCGCTCAAGAAGATCATATACATTTTCTCGTTCCGTTTCCTGTTTTTCAGGTACATCAGAACGAGTCCAAACAATTTATGGGTAAAGCTGATGTCCGAAAAGGGGGTGTGTAATCAGCGAGATCTCAGTGAGCGCTCCACAAGGAGTTTGACCATAGAAAAACCATGCTCGGACCCTCACGCCGCTCCCTCACGGTCGCGGCTCTCCTCCTGCTGGAGACGGGCCACCCTGATACCGGGCGGGGAGCTGCGACCGCACGCTGTGCGATGGAGGTTGGATGCCACTTAACGTTCATCATCCTGCATCAGTGACGGGTGTGGTTGAGTCACCAACCGTCACATCCTGATCCCCTCCGATGGAGCACACCCGGGTGTTTTGCTGGCGGACGGTCGGGTTCACTGCTGCTTCAGTTTGAGGATCCGGGTCGTGCGGGGGGGCACGGTGACCGCGTTCCCCGTGACCTTCTTGCCGGTGGACGTATCCCGGGCGGTCTGGACGCCGTCCGGCAGCTGGAGCTCGTAGTTCGTCCCGGGTCCGAAGCCGCGTTCCGGTGCGCCGGTGGAGTTCATAGCGATCAGATACGGACCGATGCGGAGCTCGCGGTAGTGAACGCCCATGCCCACACGCGGGTCGGGCATCCGCATGTCCAGTTCGTCCCGCTCGGCGCTCGGCCAGGGCTCCCCGTTCGGACGCGAGGCCTGGGGGAGCTCCCGCCCCGCCATGGCCTGTTTAACCCGGCCTTCTTTTCCTTTCCACGGCAGGTACCGGTTACGTTCGGCGTTGGATCCCAGAAAGGTCGAGGGCCGTTCGAGATGGTCCGGGCGTTTCCAGGTCGATCCTTCGAACGGGAACTCCACCCTCCGCATGTCCACCATCATCACTCGATCGCCCCGGGGTCCGTGATAGTGAACCCGGGCGACGCGGTTCACACCCCAGTCGTCGCCGAGCGCTCCGGCGCTGTGATTGAGGTTGATCATGAGCCGTGCCTTCCCGTCGGTGATGCTGATCAGTCCCATGTCCGGGTCCGCCCAGACGCTTTTTTTCCGATTCATCGGCAGGACGTATTCGGACGGCTTCATGTTCTGCAGTTTCCGATAGCCTTCAAGGTGGTAAATCAACCCGTAAAGGCCCAGTCGTCCCCACCGGTGTTCCAGCACGCCATGTTCAGTCGCAAGTTCAGCCCATCGTTTCGAGACCTCGTCCCCGGACACCTTCACGTAGACGAAGGGCGTCATGCCATAGCCTTTCAGTCCGTCGATCCGTCCGGGGTGATCCAGGTGCCGCCGGGAAAGAACGCCGTCGATCGCACTCCAGCGCCGACCCGTTTCCATCTGTCGAACAAACCATTTGAAGTGGCTTCGTGCCCGTACCATGTCCCGAAATGTGTTCATTACCCGGTCCCGTCCGGTTTCCATCGCAAGGTACGCGGTTTCGCGCATGCCCACCCCGCCGTAATCCATAACAAACCCGAACTCCTTCGGCATCCCGGCTTCGCTGGCCATGTGCAGGCTTCCGGACAGGTATACGGGCCGACGCTTTTCGCCGTCCCGGTGCGTCATCCCGGTCCGACCGATGGCCTCGTCGATCCAGCGGTTGACCATCGACCGGTCCGGTGCCTGTTGCGGGTTCAGTTTCCGCAGGGCCTGGCTCATCCGCACCAGGCCGACGGTGACGATAATCGTCTGATTGTAAATCGGCCGGCGGTCTCTAGATCGCCACTCCAGTGCTCGTTTAAAAAACTGTGTATACGCCTTCCCACGACTCACCTTGCCGTTCGGATGGTTCTGAATCGGTTCCGTCAGTAATCCGTTTCGTTGAAACGCCTCGTGCAGCAGGGTGTACGCACGAGCTAGTTCACCGTGCGGTGCCCATCCCCGATTGAAGACCTTGGGCGGGGAGCTTTTGGCCTGCTTGAGGGCAAACTGATCGATGGTAGATTTGACCGTCTCGACTATGGCATCCTGATCGACGGCGTCTATTTTGTCCTTCCGGGAGTGTGCCACGGCGAGGCCAAAGGCTCGAGTTGGTTCGACCGTGTCACTGTTCTGGCCGTCGCGGACCCGGTTGTTGATCGTTTTGATGACCGGGGCCATGGGATCCTCCTCCGGTCCGGCCGGCGTTCCGATATCCAGGTTGTGATCCCGATCGTCGGACGGCAGTTCGAACAGTGGTTTCGTGTGCGTGTATGCCCGGTATACGCGCTGACTCGGACCCTGAGCATTCCAGCTAACCACACGCAGATCGACGCGATTTTTGCCGTCCGTCATGTATTTTGGCACGCGATGCATGGCGTACCAGTAATCGCTGTGGGTGGCCCTTACGGACCGTTCCCGTCCGCGAGTCAGGCCGAAGTCAAGCGGTGGCCACGATCCTCTTCCGCGCAGGTACCCGATCATCTTGTCTCCGTCGAACAGCATCAGCGTTTCTCCGGTATGCTCCGACTTCCACGAATCCGGTGCGGCAAATTTCACGGTCAGGTACGTGCGCTTCGAGGGGTCGCATTTCATCGTAAAGGACATCGAACCCAGGCGTTCCTCCGCATTCTCCGGTTGTTCCGCCGGCAGAAGCCGTCTGGCGATTTCGCCGTTCTCGTCCTCGTGGACGCGACTGGTTTCGGGGGCGAATCGGTGGCGGGACTCGGAGGTGCTGTCTCCGAAGGACAGGACGTCGAGGGCCTCGCCGGCGTTCTTCGCATTGCCGCCGGGAGAGGCCGGGACCCCGAAGGAGGTGGGGCTCAGGAAGAGCAGCAAACCAAGCAGGCTACAGATCGCCAGGATATTGTTGAGACGTCGACTCGTGGTATGTTGCATGTAGAGGGTATTGAAATGACGGAAGACGGTTTGCCTGATTGCGCTAACACCCCACTGGAGGCAACGGCGCGATACGAATCGCAACGTTCACCCGGGACGGGTGGTAAGATACGAGCAGGAGCGCATGGTAGATCAGAAGATGATCTCGATCAAATGAGAGTGTGATCTCCGTGACGAAAGAGGTGCACTTCGCGTGCATGATCATCACGGTCGGCACTCGTACGACCTATCGGCGTCACGTCGTTCATCAAAATAACCCTATTTCTAGCTTGTACGCCGGCGCTCTTTCCCCGTTGACATTGCGCTCCTGAACAGCCTTGCTCCTCACCGTGCATCGATCCTTCATCCATGAACTTTCCATCGGATGCCGGAACGGAATCCATTTGAGAATCCCCTGCTATCTACGTACAGTACCTATTCAATTGCTGTCGTTGCGTAGGAATCGCACCCCTGACGTATGTCTGAGACACTGGACGATCCAAATAGGTGTTTCACCGTTCTGCTGATCGTTGTTTCCGTTCTTCTGGGGGGTCTGTGCAGCGGGATTGGGGCCCAGACGGATCGTCAGATCATCGATCTGGAAGACAACGGGGAAGCACTGACGAATCCGGGCATGGGGTGGATGTTCTATTACTATTCACATGGGCCGGACGAGCTGAAGGCGAACCGGGAAGCGGCCGAAGCGGTCAAGAACTTTCCCGGACTCTCCACGGTGTACCTCCGTGTGCCGTGGCGTTACCTTGAGCCGCAAAAGAACGTGTATAACTGGCCGTTGCTGAACGGACCCGCTCAGCGCTGGATTGAGAACGGGAAAAACGTTGCACTGCGGATTACCGCCTCCGAGCGATGGATGAAGCGGGCCACGCCGAAGTGGGTGGAGCAAGAGGGGGCCTCCGGCCAGTTCGTCGAGCTGGATGCTCGCTCATGGCAGCCCGACTACACCGATGCCGTTTTTCGCCGGCACCTCAAGGACCTGCTGACGGCCGTTGCCAGGCGTTACGGATCCAGTTCGGACGTGGCATTTATCGACATGGGAACGTTTGGGCCGGGAGGAAACGGAACCACCGGCGAGGTCCCGGCAAACCGGGGGACGCAACCGGTTCGTCAGCACATGCGCCTGTACCGCAATGTGTTTTCCGACACGCCTCTGACCTTCAGTGACGGGGTGGAAGGTCAGGAAGGTCCCCACACTCTTGCGAATTATGCAAAACGAGGCGGGTACACCATTCGAATGGTCCAGCCCGATCCGAACGACTGGACGCACGAGAACATGAGCGATGACTTTGCACGGCGTCATCCGGTGATTCTGGAACACGGGCACGGCGGTCCGGCCAAAGGACAGGGCGCGGTGGATCAAGCGGAACGCTTACACGAGGCGGTGCTGGAGTACCGAGCCAGCTACGTCGGCGTGCGGCACCCGGAAAAATTTCTCAACTCCTCGCGGAGCGTGATCGACCGTGTGAACCGTCGTCTTGGATACCGTCTCCAGCTGCGAAAAATATCGCTTCCGGAGAAGACCGGCCTCACGGAGGAATTCACCGTCATGACGAGATGGGCCAACGCCGGGGTCGCCCCCTGCTATCCGGGAGGATACATGTCTCTGACGCTTAAAAATGACAGCGACGGGATTGTATTGGTGCTGACAGACGATTCGCTCAATATGCGTGAGCTCAACGCACGATCCGGCGGAAATGTCCCCGTCAAGGATCACAAAACCACGTTCATTCCGAACCTGGCGGTCAAGAAAAAACTCGGGAATCATTTTCTGCCGAAATCCAAAACGGCCACGTACGACGTGTACGTGTCCGTGGGGAAACGGGACGGGACGCCGAAGATCGAACTGCCGCTCGATAACGGAGACGGTCACATGCGCTATCGGATCGGTGAGATCACACTAACGAATTAATGTATACCCCTACTTGTAGATACACGGTATGAGCCCTCGTTTGATTGGTCCATCATCGACGTTAATGGACAGCAGAACCATGAAACGAACAGCATGGATCGGAGGTGGATGGCTGCTTTTCTATGCGTTTATCATCTGTTTCCTGCTGGGCAGTGGCCGGTCCGGGATCAGTCAACAGGAACGGGTTTCGGTTGAGCTTGAAGACAACGGAGAGGCTTTAGTCAATCCGAACATGGGCTGGCGGTTCTACTTCTATTCTCACGGCCCCGATAACTTCGGCAGTCATATGCACGGGTTCGCACCGTCGGACACGTTCAGTGAATTTCCCGGACTGTCCACCATTTACATGCGGCTTGCCTGGACGTACGTGGAACCCCGAAAGGATCATAATAATTTCCAGGTGTTCAACACCCCGGCCCAGCGCTGGATTGACGAAGGAAAACGGATTTCGCTTTCCGTCACCACCACCGAGTCCTGGCTGACGTACGCTACGCCGAAGTGGGTCAAACAGGACGGAGCGGAGGGGAAAATGTTTACCTTTCCGGGGGGGAGCACGCAACGATGGGCGCCGGATTACCTGGATAAGGTCTTTCTAACCCATTTAAACGATCTCCTGGGCGACATGTCACAGGTGTACGACAACAATCCGAACGTGGAGCATATCGATATGTCCTCCTACGGATTGTGGGGAGAGGGACACACGAAATTCAGCGGGGGGTACGACAAGCATAAGAAGGCGGTTGTGACCCATATCAATCTGTTTCGCAAACATTTTCCCGATACACTTCTGGCCATCAACGATGACGTGGACGGCCCCGGCAACTCCGACGGCCCGTGGCCCCTCGGGGAGTACGCCCGCAAAAAGGGCTTCACCCTCACGGATCATTCCATCATGGTGAAAAAAGATTACGGGTGGCACAAGGAAAAACAGGCCCAGAAATTCTGGCCCGACCGGCCCGTTATTCTGGAATTCGGACAGTACGGTTCCTCGAACTGGCAGGACCCGAACAGCCTGGCCACCGCCGTCGAGGAGTACCACGCCAGTTCCATGTCCATCCATGCACGGCATCATGACTTTCTTAAGAAGGAACGGGAGGCGATCCGGAAGGTGAACAAACGGCTCGGTTATCGCATTCATCCCCGGTACATGGACTGGCCGAAAGCCGTTCAACCCGGTCAACCCTTTAACGTCCGTAGCACCTGGGCAAACGGCGGCGTCGCCCCCTGTTATCCCGGCGGATTCATGACACTGACCCTGAAAAATCAGGAGGGGGAAATCGTTACCACACTGACCGATACAACCCTCAACATGGGCGACCTGAAGGTAGGCCCCAAACAGGATATTCCCACCCGGAATCACAAAAGTTCGTTCCGGATTCCCCAATTTGCACCGCCCGAACCCGGTGTGTACAAGGTTTTCGTGTCCGTGGGCCGGCCCGATGGAAAACCCCGGATTGCCATGCCGCTTGACGACGGAGACGGCAGCCGGCGGTATCGAGTAGGAAAAATTCAGATCAAGGAATAACCTTCGAATCCGGTGCCTACACCCCGTCCGCAGTGTCGAACATATTTGACGATGCACCCTCTGCATTGTCTGCACGTTTTTGCGAAACGAACGATTTCATCCGCACTGACGTTGCATGCGCGGAACGGTCCACAGGATCGTAGATCAAGATAACGATGACGATAAAGATTAAAAATATGTCAGAGCCCCGAGGGTAACCGAGGGGATTATTCCCGTCCAAAGACCGTCGGTTAAAAACAAGACCAATTCAACGGGACGACCCGGAGGAAGGTGACTCCGGTCGATGGTTCTTGATTGAATCCCACGACGTACGAACAAACCGGATTCACAGAAACAAGCGTCGCTCAGCGCGGGGGCTCAATTCGAAATGGTGGGTCCGTGCTGGCTCCGTTCGAGTATTCCAACCACACCGGATGACGGGGTGAGATGCCGACAACCCGTTAAATCGCTGGGATCAAAACACCCTCTCAAGTGATCCGATCACGTTCCGGTACGATATGCGCGTTACCGTCAGATTATAAGCGGCCCCTTCGTGAACCTGAATGTAGCATGTGCCGTTGAGGTAGTAATATTTGTTGATCGGACCCACAATGGGATAACTTTTTCCACCACCGGTGTTATAGCCGTCCCTTTCGCCGAGGGGAACGATGTCTCCCTTCATTGTGGGCAGAATCATGCGTCCGGCGTTGACCCAGTGCTCAACTTCCCAGCGAATGCGGAAGTACCCGCTTCCTTTGAGGCGGATCCAGTCCTTATTGTGAAACAGGCAGTACCGACCGGCTACGTATCCTTTCTGTCCCGCTTCCACGCCTCTGCTATCCGCGACCTCGATATTTCCCTGGGGTAACGCATGGTGGGGCAGGGGCTGTGACGCCGTGCGGACGACAAATCGATTGACGAATCGTTTGCCCCTCTGATTTTTCAGTTCGCTTACCTTCTCAGCGACATCCTGCTTTCGTTTGACGGTGGTAACCTTCACGTTATCCACGCGAGCCGTGGTACCGCCGTAAATAATGTAATCATTTTTCCGCAGGCGAAACTCCACCCCTTTTCGAAGGTAGATCCCGGGCGTTAGTTCGACGTGCTGATTGTCCGTGTCCCCTTTTTTCAGTTGCTTTGACCAGAATACGGTTCCCGTCCCGTCCAGCAGCTCCAGAATCAGTCGTCTGTCATTATTAGCAGAACTACTGTAATCAAATGATATTTTGCTCACGGGCTGATCAAAAGAACGTTTAAATCCACGGGACCAGCCGTTGGAGTCATTGGCAATTCGCCTCGTTGTCTTAAAATACAGCCCATCGTCGGAGGAACCGACGACGGAGTCACGCATGTTGGTCTCCTTCCAGTTCGAAAACTGATTTCCACTGAATTCATGCGTGCTGGTTTGGGGAAGATTGTTTTCCTGAAACGAGATGTTTTTCACATGAACTTGAACATCCGGTTCCAGTTTGCGAGCATTCGGAACCAGCCGAAACTCAAGGCCGTTCTGAATCGTTAGATCGGACAGGGACACCTGATGCGTCCCGTTTTTCTTGATTCGGTGATTCCAGATGCGGTTTCGACCGAGTCCACCCCACAGTTCCAGACGTACAGAGCCGTTCGGCGTCCCGCTTATTTCATACGTAAACTCGACCGTGTTAATTGTTCCAAACCGCTTGAACGCAAAACCACGATAATAAGGCGTGTGCTGCCTGGAGACGGTTTCGTCGGTGACCGTCCAGGTCAGCTTGTTCGCCGGACCTTGGCTCGTTTCAATGCCATGTTGATATCCGGTCGGTATCCAACCCTGATATTGCTGAATGGACAGCGAATGATCGGATTGCGCGAAGATACCGAGTGAGCCATACGCAAAAAGAAGGAGCAGAACGGCCAAAAACCGCTTATTCAACGTAGTGAGGGTCATGTTCCTCGCTTCAACATGAGATGAATAACATCAGGGACGAATCAGTTCAGTTTGTTCGAGATGAAGCTGTATTTTGGTTCGTTACCTGTAGGATGAAAGAGGAAATTTATAATTTATTACCCTTTCATTTCCAACCGTGCCCGGTATTTGTTTCGGATGTACTGATTCGCGTTATGTGAGTTCGAAAATTCGAGAATTATTGAGTCCCACTTTCGTTTCGTTCCGCTGCCGATGCGCGAAGCGATAACCTCAAGCAGTACCTTTTCCGTCAGCGGACCGGCGTACGATAAGTTCCTGTTCGGGTCCTCGTCGTTCGGTAAAGGTCTCGAGAAAATCCGTTGTTTTCGAGGAGCCTACCTTACAAAATGAACGAGCACGAATACCGTGTCGCTGTCCTGCACCCGAAAAGAAAAGGGAAAATCAGGCCCCGAGAATCCAGCTGAAAGAGAGAAGCACGTTCTCAAGGCATCGGCGAGAATCCGAAATCAGAGATTCCATTTATGTTCTTTCTCATTTCAACGACGATTTACGCTAATTCCCTTCGTCAAAAATACTCAATTAGCAACATGTAGTTGCTATTTGAAATGAACCATTACTACGTAATCCCCTCGCATGCACTGACGACATCGACTGCGGCGGACACCGCGCTCTTCGGCGACACTCTTGTCGCAGACGTTGCGAGGCATGTTCAGCAGTCTCTTCGTGAATAGAATCACAAATTACCGTTCCGTTTACAGCATGAAAAACGTTCCGGAGTCATTTCTGCTCGTTTGCCTTCCTGTACTCCTCTTTCAAACCGGTCTTTCAGCCGGTCCCTCATCTCACTCCGCAGACGAGAACGAACAGCAAAAAACGAAGAAACAACAAGCCGAAGGAAAAAACGGGAAAATAGAGCCCTCCGTTACCAAGCACGAAATGACCCTTCAGGGAACGTCCATCACCTACAGGGCAACGGCGGGGACCATGAACATTCAAATGGGACAGGATAAAAAGGCCAGAGAAGCCCACATGTTTTATGTCGCGTATGAACGAACAAACGTCTCAGAAGACGAAAAACGTCCCATCATGTTTTCGTTTAACGGCGGACCGGGTTCCTCGTCCGTCTGGCTCCACCTGGGAGCTCTCGGACCAAAACGGGTACGGATTCCGGAAAACACGGTCCATCCGAAACCCCCCTATACACTTACGAAAAACCCCTTCTCTCTTCTCCCTGAAACGGATCTCGTGTTCATCGATCCGGTGTCCACCGGTTACAGTCAGGCAGCGGCGGGAACGGATGCCAGCAAGTTTCACGGCGTTCAGAAAGATATTACGTCGGTCGGCCGGTTCATTCATAACTACATTACGGAAAACAACCGGTGGGCGTCCCCGAAATTTATCATCGGGGAAAGCTACGGGACAACGCGAGCAGCCGGGTTGGCCCTGCATCTACAGGAACGATACGGCATGGACCTTAACGGAATCGCGCTTGTATCAGCCATTCTAAACTTTCAGCTGCTCAGCGGGAACATGGATTTAAAAAGCGCCCTTCGCCTGCCCACCTATACAGCCACCGCATGGTACAACGACGCCCTCTCAAAAAAAATGTTAAACCGGGATTTACAGGACGTACTTCAGGAGGTCGAATCGTTTGCCGAAAACGAATATATACGCGCCCTGATGAAAGGAGATGCGTTATCGGATGAGCGGCGCAACAGAATTGTGAAAACCCTCGCTTCCTATACGGGGCTTTCCACGAAATATATTGAGAAGCAAAACCTTCGAATCCCCCTTGCCCGCTTTAACAAACAGCTGCTGCGTGAACAAAACCTCGTGGTCGGTCGGTTCGACAGCCGGTTTCGGGGCGAGGAAGCGGATCAGGGCGATGATTCATACCGTCACGATCCGAGTTACTCCGCTATTTCCGGAGCGTTTACATCTGGAATGTATCGTGTCCTACGAAACGACCTGAATGTACAAACGACCCGGGTTTACGAAGTACTAACCGGCGACGTTCATCCGTGGGACCCCGATCCGTTTCAGAGTGTATCGAACGTGGACATGACCGATCGTCTCCGGAAGGCCATGCACCAGAATCCTCATTTGAAGGTCCTGGTTGCCAGCGGTTATTACGACCACGCCACTCCCTACTTTGCCACGGAGTACACGATCAACCATATGGATCTATCCGAGGAAACAAGAGAAAACATCACAATGTCCTATTACCGGGCCGGTCACATGATGTATCTCACCGACGATTCGATGGCGCGGTTTCAGGAGGACTTAACATCATTTCTGAAGCGATCCACGGAGTAGTACTCGGTTGGCTGGACCCCCGTTTCCTCCGGTTGCGGTTTGATTTCACGACTCGGAAACCTCCGCGTGCGGGAAAAACGCCTCATGGAGGGTTCGGACGGTTCGTTCGGCATCTGTTTCGTCCACGATAAGGGAAAGGTTAATTTTTTGCTTGCCCTGCGTAATCATCTGTGGATGGATTCCTTCACGGTTCAACGCGGTAAACATGGTTTCGTGAACCTGGCTTGTGTCTTTCATGCCTTTCCCGACGATACAGATGATGGCTTTCTCCGGATCGATTTCGACGTCACAGAAACTCGATAACTCCGCCTTTGCCTTCTCAAGATTTCGGTCCGAATCCGTCGTGCAGGACACGGATACCTCCGATGTTGAGACCATGTCAATGACAATTTCATGCTCGGCAAAGACACGAAAAATCCGCTCCATGAACCCGTGTCGGGCGAGCATGTTCGGACTCGCGATGTCAATAAGAAAAATCCCCTCCTTCTGAACTATGGAGGTCACCGTTCGTTCCTCCGAAACGGAATCGAGGATGCGTGTTCCTTCCCAGTCCGGTTCAAAGGTATTGAGCATTCGGATCGGGATGTTCTTCTCGACGGCGGGGACCAGGGAAGATGGATGAATGCGTCCGCCGTAGTAGGCAAGTTCACTTGCTTCGGCGAAGGACATCTCGTGGATGGGCCGGGCGTCCTCCACAATACGCGGGTCCGCGGTCATGACCCCTTCCACGTCACTCCAGATCTGAATTTCCCGGGCGTCCGTGGCCGCTCCGATGAACGAAGCAGTATAGTCACTTCCGTTACGGCCGAGCGTGGTGATATCCCCATCCTTGTTTTTCCCGATGAATCCGGTAACGACCGGAATGGAATCGTACTGATTGAAGTTTTCTTTGATTTTTTCGCCTGCTTCGGGCAGGGGTTGGGCGGAACCGAAGTTATCGTCGGTGACCATCCCCAGATCGTAGGCGTCCACAGGCGTTGCGTCAATACCGCGGTGACGCAATCGTGACGCAACGGTCCGTACGGCCAGCCGTTCCCCGAAAGACAGCACGTAATCACGGGTTCTTGCCGTGAGCTCTTTGACCATGGAGATGCCCTTCAGCAGGTCCTTCAATTCGGAAAGAAGGTCCTCGAACTCCTTCTCCAGAGAAGGATCCTCAAAGGACGCGATCAGTTCAAAGTGGCGATCTCGAACCTCTTTCACGGACGGTGTCCCCCTGACGGCCCGTTCTGCCGCCTCAATCAGCAAATCCGTGACCCCGGCGTGTGCTGAGACCACCAGAAGCGGATCCTGGTCCATGTTCCGTTCCACAATTTCAGTGACACGATCGATGGATTCAGCCGTGCCAACTGACGTTCCGCCAAATTTCATGATGATCATCGGTGGCGTCCTGAAAATTTAAGAAGCCATGAACTCCGTACGTCATACAATGTGTTGAGGTACAGTTTGTTTTGCAACGATCGATACACGGAACCCCGAATTCACTCCACCGGACACGGATCGGTCGTATTAGCCTCCCTCCCATCGACCCCGTTGATACCGGGGACGACCCGGTCCATCAACAGAGCTCCGTTTCAGGTGGAATCGACCTGAATCGAAATCCCGAAATCGCCCCGGAGACTGCTAAAATACTACCGCAACGTCAGCATTTCCCGGGAGACATCGGGTGAAACACTGAGAACGGCATACGGCTTACGAAAGGTTCTTCACCTCGGTTCGAAGCCGGTCGTAATCCGGTTGCTGAGAAGCATCTTCCGTTGCCCAGGCGTATTGGATCACACCGTCCTGATCAATCAGGAACACACTGCGTCTCGCGACGGATTCAAGCCCGAGCAGTTCATCCTCCAGGACGTCAAATGCGCCCACGGCCTCCCGGTTGAAGTCACTTAGAAGTGAAAAATTTAGTCCTTCTTTCCTGATGAATTCATTGAGCGCAAACGGACTATCCACGCTAACACCGTATACCTTTGTGTTGAGGGACTCTAACTGGTTCAGATGGTCGCTGAACGTACACATTTCATCCGTGCAGACGGAACTGAACGCCAGCGGAAAAAAGGCGAGGAGCAGATTGCCTTCTTCCAGCAAGCTGTGTAGTTCCACTTCCTCAAAATCCTCCCCGTCGCAACAGGGCAGCGTAACATTGGGGGCCTGATCACCTTCTTGCAAAGCCATGGGTCAATTACCGATTCTGAAAAGATGTAAGTTTAAGGTTCACCAAAAGTATAGCAAACGCGTGTTCTACCTTTCAACAAAACAGTAAGCGAAGTCTCGAATCATTTGAAGAACCGTCGTTCTCTACCTTCTCATGTGGTATTTCCAGTTGATACGGATTAACATATTCATCCGTTTCGAAACTCGCCGTCACGCCTGAATCATTCGTAGTGTGCCGACATGCGTATCGTTTCGCTGGAACCAGGAGCCACGGATATCTGTCACGTTCTCGGGCTTGCTGACGAGGTGGTCGGGGTTTCTCAGGATTGTGATGGGCCGGAGGAAATTCGTGACCGACCCGTGCTGAATACCTCCGCGAATTCGTCCGACCACGAATCAGGTGATGATATTCACGGGCAAGCTGCCGCCCGGGAACATGAAGGATGGAGCCTGCATCACGTGGATGAAGAACGTCTTCGGAACCTGAACCCGGATCTCATTCTCACGGAGGAACGCTGTGATGTGTGTGCTTCTTCGTATGACGTGGAGGAAAAGGCGGGTAACGAATCGACGGAAGTCGTGACACTTGAGCCCGAATGCCTGAGCGACATTCTGGAGAATATTACACGCATTGGTTTGATCACCGGTACTGCAGATCGAGCGAAAATGCTTGTATCCGATCTACAGGACCGGATCGAGTTCATCGAAAACACGGCTGATCCGGACCCTTCTCCGAGGGTTCTGTGTCTGGAGCGGATTGACCCGCCCTATCTGCCGGGACACTGGGTGCCGGAGATGGTGGAGAAAATCGGTGCAACGCCCATGAACAGGCCCGGCATCCGGTCACGTCAGGCGGAGTGGGCCGCCCTGAACGTGTTTCAGCCAAACCTTGTTATTCTCATGCCCCGCGGGTTTGATCCGGGACGCACACAGGAAGAGGTGGATCAACTGGATGCGCTACATCAGCTGTTCTACCTCGATCCCGTTCAGGAAGGCGACGTGTACAATGTCAACGGACCGATCTACTTTCACCGCCCGGGACCCCGGGCCATCACCGGACTGGAGATCCTTGCGAAACTTATCGCTCCCGATCGGTACGAGGAACTGACGATCCCGGAAGAGGCGACAGCAAAATTATCCGTGCCGGTGTAACGGGTCCTGGCGTCCTGTCCTGAACCGTGGGGAGAAATAGTGGACGCACCCGATTTACACCTCAGTTCACGTCCTGACTGGCTGAGGCAAGTTCGTGCAGTTTTTCCTTTGCCGCTCCGGAAGATATACTTTCCCGGGCTCGCTCAATCCCTTCCTCCATCGTATCGGCCCGGCGCGACGCGAAGATCGCCAGGCCGGCGTTCAGTTCGATCATGTCTCGCCTGGCGTCCTGAATCGATCCATCGAGAATGCCCTGAATTGTTTCGGCGGATTCCTCCGGCCCCTCGACCGTTAGTTCGTCCGGCTCACACCGATCGTAACCAAACTGTTCGGGCACGATCTCATCCTGATGGACCGACCCCTGTTCAACGTGGAACACGGTCGTTGGTCCCGTGAGCGCGGCTTCGTCGTACCCGGAACCGTGAACCACAAGCGCATAACTCGTGTCCATCCCGGACAGCGCGTGAGCAAGTTTTTTGGCAACGGCTTCACTGTATGCGCCAAGAAGATAATGCCCCGCTCCGGCGGGATTCGTAATCGGTCCAAGAATATTAAAGATCGTTCGTATCCCGATCTCTTTTCGCGGACCGATGGCGTGTTTCATCGCCGGATGATGTGCGGGGGCATACAGAAACGCCAGGTTCGTTTCGGAAAGGATGCGCTCGTTTTGCTCGGCGGACGTATCGATGTGAATTCCGAGTGTTTCAAGCACGTCTGCCGAGCCACTGCTGCTGGACACACTTCGATTCCCGTGTTTGGCGACGACACAGCCTGCGCCGGCCGCGACGAATGAGGAGGTGGTCGATACGTTGAAGGTATTTTTCTCATCCCCCCCGGTTCCCACGATATCAAGAAGCGGCTGTTCGGTGTTCGGGTTGACCTCCACGGCGGCATTCCGCATGGACGTGGCGGCGCCCCGAATCTCCTCGCTTGTCTCCCCTTTCATTCGAAGTGCCGTAATGAATGAACTGATCTGGGCGGGGGTGGCCTCACCGGCCATAATTCGATCAAACACCACCTCCGTAACTGATTTCGGGAGGTCTTTTCCGGAGGATACGGCTTTTATCGCTTGCTGAACTGACAGTTCCTGTTCCATGAGCTTTTGAATCAAAAGATGCTGAAACGTTCAGGCATACAATTTGAGTTTCATTATACCCGGTGATCGAAGAAAGTTCGAAGTTTGTGGTCGCTGGAACGTGATGTCAGCTCATTGGTTCGGCCCTGCGATGCCGGTGGCCTGTTCGGTCAATGGTGACATTACGGCCGTTTTCGTAACCGGTCAAACATCCGTGGTATACCGGGAACGAAAGAATCCATGTTTCTGCGAACAGCTATCGAAGCCTTCGACTTCTGCGAAGTCGACCTGAAAATTGCCGATATGATCCCGTTTCTCAAATCGCCGAACATTTCATGAGCCCCGCATCCAAATGACCAAAAGAACGGAGCCCCGAGGGTCACAGAGGGGCCACACAGAAAAACGATAATCAAAAGTTTTAATCATGGCCCGCTCTCTCATGTTCGGGGCTCGGAAAAAATCTAACGGGCCTGAAATCCGTGGCATATTCGAAACGAGCGTATCCTCGTATTCGTATTCGGATAAATACTGATTCCTTCCCCACGGATTGTTAACCAGTTACCCGTTTTCGTAAAAGTGATTCCCTCCCATCCAGTGCTATCGGGAACAGGGGTGTTTCGAGCCACAATTCCGAAGAGGGTTTTGTCGAAGGAACGGAACACGATTCCATACGGAATATACTGCAAAAAATGCAACGAACCAAACCGTACATTTTCATCCTTGCAAACAAGGAACGTTCGTTATAAAGTTATTCTGGACCATTGATCAAATCGTCGATCGTCATTGTTTTTGCTCGGGTCTTTATTTGAATTTTACCGGGGGGAAGGACAATGGAAGAGGAAGGTGAAGCAGGCATCAATCGACAGCGCATTTTCGTCGGATGTGTCATTGCTCTGGTTGCAACGGCATTTTATTTCGGGATACGGGGGCAGTTACTTAATGAGTGGAGCACGCTCTATAACCTGTCGCAGGAACAGGTAGGATATATTCAGGGGGCCGGTCTGATCCCATTCGCCATCACGATCATCCTCTTCTCGCTGGTCGTGGATGAGATCGGCTATGGTGTTTCGATGGCGATCGCGTTTTTCCTCCACATCGGTTCCGCCGTCCTGACCCTCTGTGCCCCGCTGGCCGGAACGGATTACGGCACGTTTGTCATGATTTATATCGGCACATTCACGTTCGCCCTGGGAAATGGCGCCGTGGAAGCCGTGATCAATCCCGTGGTAGCAACGATGTTTCCGGAGCAAAAGCCAAAGTACCTGTCGATTCTCCACGCCGGCTGGCCGCTTGGCCTTGTGTTTGGTGCTCTGCTTGGGATTATTCCAATGTATCTCGGGGAGGACATCCTTTCCGTACTTCCCGGGCACCTCTGGGTATGGCGTGTAAGCCTGATGATGATTCCCATGTTGCTCTATGGATTCCTTCTTTATGGCAAATCCTTCCCGGTTCACGAGCGCGTCGAAGCCGGCGTGTCCTATCTTGATATGCTGAAGGAATTTGGCTGGGGAAGTGGATTCATCGTGTTTTTCCTGCTGAGTGCAGCGGTTTCACAAATCCTGATCGTGGTCAACTTCATTGAAGCAAGCCCTGCCCTCTGGGGGTACTGGCTCATCATAGCAGCCGTTCTGACCGCTGCCTTCGGCGCATATATACGAAGTTTTGGACGACCGCTGTTCGTGGTCCTGCTTCTGATCATGTGTCTCGTTGCCTCCACGGAACTCGGAGGGGACTCCTGGATGCAGGATGTTATCGGCGCCGTTGAGGGAGGAGGCGCAGCAGCCGTTTTCTTTGCCTGGATGGCGTTTATCATGTTCGTGCTTCGAACGTGGGCGAGCGATATCATGGAGGTATTAACCCCGCTCGGTGTTCTTGCCGTCAGTGCCGTGGTCGCGTGCGCTGGGTTACTCGGTATTTCCTGGGCGGAAGGCCTCCTTCTGATGTTCGTTGCAACAACGGTGTACGGTTTCGGAAAAACCTTTTTCTGGCCCGCCATGCTGGGCATCGTCGGTGATCGTTTTCCTAAAGGGGGAGCCCTCACACTCAATGCGATTGCCGGTGTCGGAATGGTGTTTGCCGGGGTGATCGGTACTACGGGCATCGGATACGTTCAGGATTATGACATCGATCACAAGGTGAACAGGAAGCTGGATCAAAGTGTTGTACAGGACATTACCCATTCTGAAACGGGTATTTTTGGTAGCAAACGGGTCATCAACTCCGATCAGCTGAGTGAGAAATCGGAGGACGTGCAGAACACAGTTGATGACATCACCACGTCCGCCAAACAGAAATCCATCCGGGTGCTCGCTATACTCCCGGCGATTATGTTGCTCTGTTATCTGCTCCTGATCTTCTATTTCCGATCAAAGGGTGGATATAAACGGGTTGGCATCGAATCGGAGAACGAAGGAACTGAAGGCGACCAGCACTAACTGCCAACGGGTTCAGGACGTCGGAACGACCTGTTATGAGTCAAAACCCGGCGCTCAGCACTTCTATTGGAACCGATCTGTGATATTTACAGGGCATCCTGGAGATGTACAGCTGATAAGAGGTCTACATTGACATTTGCTGGTGAGGACCGGGAACTTATTTCAATGTACGGCCCCACCAATCTTCCGGACCGATCAACCGGTTTCTCAGTCTTCGTCTGGAGCGCCATCGTACCCTGTCTCCTTGCCCTCCTGACCTTTACTGCCTATTCAAACACACTTCACGTCCCGTTTATTCTGGACGACCTTCCGAACATCAAGCACAACGAACTTGTCTTTCGTTTCGACGAGTTCACCTTCCAGAATATAAAACGATTCTGGATATCCCGGTTTGAGCGCGGACGCCCCGTTGCTCTTTTTACGTTTGCGCTCAATTTCTGTTTTGGACGACTGGACCCCACCGGATATCACCTCGTCAATGTTGCGATCCACCTCCTTTCCGGGGCAGGCGTTTTCTTTTTCACCCGGCTTCTCCTGATACGGAGTCCCGTTCTTCTTAGTTGGACCCCCGGGGATGAACAGGTGGGACCTGTAGCAAACCTGATCGCCTCCTGCACCGCTCTGATCTGGACGCTTCACCCGGTTCAGACCGCCTCCGTGACGTACATCGTACAGCGGATGACCTCTCTGGCGGGGATGTTTTATTTCTGGGGATTGTACCTGTACCTGAAACGTATGTTTTCGACATCCCCTTCCGGGAAGGCCGTCTTCTTTCTGCTGGTGGTTCTTTTTTTCTTTCTGGGCGTTGGTTCGAAAGAAATCGTCGCCACGTTCCCGCTCGCGATCTGGCTGGTGAACTGGTTGTTTTTTCCGAACCATCAGTTATTGGGCGACAATAAATCGCTACACCTGTTGGGGATTCTTCTGTTCGTCGCGCTCCTTGGCGGTTTTTTCCTGATGGACCGAGGCGGAATAGTCGATATTTTCAACAAATTATTTCGTGGGTCGGCGTACCCTTATCGGCACTGGTCCACGGGCGAACGTCTCCTGACGGAATCCCGGGTGGTTGTTCGGTATCTGTTTATTCTCCTTCTCCCGTTTCCGTTTATGCTGAACCTCGAACGAAACCCACAGGTTTCGACGGGCCTTTTTTCGCCTCCATCCACGGTTGCCTGCCTGCTTCTCATTCTTCTACTCATCTGGCTTGCATTTCGATACCGGCGTTCACGGGTGGTCGTTTCATTTGGGATCTTCTGGTTTGGTTTACACCTGCTTATCACAAGTACAATCGTTCCGCTCGAACTGATGTTTGATCATCGTCTGTACCTACCCAGTTTCGGGGTTGTGTTTCCCCTGGTGTACGGCGCCGTGACCTACATACGGATCCCGTATTGGTATCAGATGGGACTCGGGATCCTGATCTCGTTATTGCTGGGCACCTCGACCTACATGAGAAACCAGGACTGGTCCTCCTGGATCTCCATTTATCGTGATGCGACAAACAAGGCGCCGGAGAAACCACGGGCCCAGGGTAACCTTGCCGCCGGATATATCAGAAAGGCGAAAAAACTTCTTCAATCGGGAAAACTGGACCGGGCTCATGATCTGCTGATCCGGGCCCGGGATCGGTTTGAGAAAGCCCATAGACTCGTGAAGAAAACGAACCGGCCGAACGAACCGACGTACGAGCAAGGGATCACGGAAAGCACCGCCTTACTTGCCATGGTTGAGCTTGAACGAGGTCAGGTTGCGGCGGCCCTTGATTACGTCCGAACGATCGACTCGAAAGGAGAGAACACAACGTCCGAGGGCAGCATGCACATCGCCCGCGGACAAATTCATCAGGGACATTACTTTGTCGCAATAAAACATATTCTTTCCGGCCTTGGCAAAAACCCCGATGCGTTTACACCCTATCAGATGCTTGCCCTGGCATATCTTGAAAAGGGACGATCAAAGGTTGCCCGAGATATTTTGACCCGGGCTCCTCCACCCGAGAACCGTACGGAGAAGCTGATGAAAAATACCCTCCTCGGGAACTGTTTCATAAACTCGGGAAACCGGCGTAAAGCGAACCGTTTCCTTACCGCAGCCCGACGTATCGCCGGGAAACGTACGAACGGTGATGATGCAGAAATCGATACGAAGGCACGGGCGGATATGCACGCAGCTCTTGCCCGTTACCACCATGAGTTCACCGGAAAGATCCAGAAACGACGAAAACACGCCCGTGCATCCCTTGAGCTCGTTGAAGCCATCGAGGAGGAAGAGAAGTTACGCAGTTGGGCTGAGGAGCATGAACCGGGCAACAAATAAACAACGACTCGATCAATGCCCTGTCGAATTTGCACCGATCGCCGAGATGAACACTGCGCTGCAGGGATCAAATCGATTCCGTCAGGACATCATCTGCATGGATCGGTTCGCCAGATCCATCAGCCAGAAGGGACTGATGCCGAGGTGAAGAATACCCCAGGCCGTGAGCAGAAGTAGCACACTCAAAGAGGGGGAAAACGACAGCTCAAACGCCCCTTCCGGTTCCCTCATAAACATCATCACCACCACACGCATGTAGTAGTAAATTGAAATCAATGTACCAATCGCTCCGGCTATCGCGAGGCCGAGAAACCCTGCCTGGATGGCTGAGTGAAAGATCAGGACCTTTCCCGTGAATCCGGCGGTTAGTGGGATTCCGGTCAGGGAAATGAGAAACAGCGCAAAGACGCAGGCGATCCAGGGATGATACTGAACAAGTCCCTTGAAATCCGACAGGTTCAGGGCCTCACCCTCTCCCGATTCCACGTAAATCACACATCCGAAGGCCCCGAGATTCATGAACGTGTAAGCGATCAGGTAAAAAAGCACGGCCCCCTGTGAGATGGTCGGTGCTCTGCCGGTGAGAAGTGCTGTGACGCCGATCAGTATATATCCCGCGTGAGCGATACTTGAGTACGCCAGCATTCCCTTAAGATCCCGGTAGGCAATCGCTGCAATGTTGCCCCCGATCACCGTAATTCCGGCAATAAGGGCCAGGGCCGAGGTCAATCCGATGGATTCAGAACCCCCGACTGCAATCAGAACCCTCAAAAACCCGAGAAAGGCGGCCGCTTTCACGCCTGTTGAAACAAACCCGGTAATTGGTGTCGGCGCTCCGCGGTAGGCATCCGGCGCCCACATGTGAAACGGGATGGCTGCAATTTTGTAGGTGAAGCTTCCAGCAATCAGGGCGGCTCCGCTGAGAAAAAGCGGGTCTGTGCCGGCGGATCCCTCCGCAAGCGCTGTCGAAAGATCGGCGAACGATACCCCGTTGGCCGCGGCCATCACAAGCGTAATTCCATAAATCAGAACGGCACTTGTGAACGCACCGGTCACCACGTACTTCAGGGCCCCTTCGCCCGAGACGAGACTGGATTTCTCCCACCCGACCAGGATGTACGCAGCAAGGGACATAATTTCGAAACCGAGGAAGAAAATAATCAGTCCGTTTGCTCCCACCATCAGCATCATCCCTGAAGCGGCAAGGAGCAACAACCCGTAATATTCCCCCTGGAGCATGTCGGAGTTGCTGAGGTGATCGATTGAACTGAGGGTGGTAAACAGAAGGGAGACCAGAATGACGAGGTTGGCGTAAAAGGTAAATGAATCCACCACGTAGGCTTCGGAAAATACAGTGCCCCCCGGGGCTCCCGTCAGAATATTCAGAATCAACCCGAAAGCGAGACCAAGGATCGTGAACCAGCCGAGCATCCGTTTGGACGACCGGTTCCACAGAAAAAGATCAATGACCAGCACGGCCACCCCATATCCCGTAATCCACAGGAGCGGTATGCTGTTCATCAGGTCCGAGGAGCCGAACTCAAATTGAACTGCGGCAAGCGCTGTTTCATTCATTTGCTGTTGTCCCGTTCCTGTTTGCGTTCCAACGTATCGAGCGGAACACCGGTCGTTAACGCATTTTTACCCTCCACGTTTCGAACCTCTTCCGGTGCGTTCATACCGGTGATGAGAGACGTGATTGACGTAGACGCTCGTTCAAGAACGAACATCGGATAAAGGCCCAGCACAAGAATCATAATCAGGACCGGCGTGATCGTCCCCCACTCGCGAACCGTCAGATCCTCAAGACGTCTGTTTTCTTCAACCGTGATCGGCCCGAACAACGTGTTCTTAAGAAGCCGGAGCATGTACCACGCGGCCAGCACGACACCGGCGGTTGCGAAAATGGTCACGACGGGATGCGTCCGAAAACTTCCGAGCAGGACGAGAAATTCCCCGACGAAACCACTCAATCCCGGTAACCCAACCGAAGCGAGACCTGTGAACACGAGTATGGTACCGTATGCAGGCATGACGGAGGCAATGCCTCCGAATTCATCCATTTCCCGGGTATGGCGCCGTTCGTAAAGCATACCAATCAACAAAAACAACCCGCCCGTGGTCAGTCCGTGACTG
>CAYXQY010000048.1:0-22577 GCA_964466525.1 uncultured Planctomycetia bacterium | reverse complement strand
CTTTTCCCAGTGCTGTGTCCGCCGTTCGGAATTACCAAACATTCCTTCTCGTTCAATCCACATCGCCGCCGGCAGGATGACGTCGGCAACGTCGGTTGTCGGCGTAGGGTAGATGTCGGACACCACGATAAACCGATCGTCTTTCTCCGCGCCTTCCCGATAACGGGTCAGGTTGGGCATGGTCACCATCGGATTTGTCACCTGGATCCACATGAAATTGATGTCCCCGCGGTCGAGTGCCCGAAACATGGAAACGGTGTGGTGGGAGGGCTTGTCGGGTATGCGGCCTTCGGGCACGTCCCAGATCTCCTCGGCCCGTGCCCGGTCCTCGTCGTTCATCACCACGCCATGCGGAAGTTTATGCGTTAACGTTCCCACCTCCCGTACCGTGCCGCAGGCGCTGGGCTGACCGGTGAGTGAGAACGGACCGTTTCCCGGCGTGGAAATCTTGCCCGTCAGCAGGTGGATGTTGTAGATCAGGTTGTTCATCCAGGTCCCACGCGAGTGCTGATTGACCCCCATGCACCAGTAGGACACGACGTCGCGATCCGGGTCGCCGTACAGCGAGGCGAGGTAGTGAATCTGTTCCGGGGCCAACTCAACGTCCGTGGCCACGTCCTCCGGCCGGTACTCGGACAGGTACGACCGGTATTCGTCAAACGAAATCGACTCCGCCTCCTCACTGAACGAGAAATGCTCCTCGAGACCGTAGCCGATGTCCGTTTTTCCCTTATGGAAGGACACGTGTTTCCGTATAAAATCTCGGTCGATCAGGTCCCGTTCAATCAGGTCGTAGCAGATGGCATTTGCCAGCGCGAGGTCCGTCTGAGGCCGGAAAAGAAAGGATCGGTCCGCCCCTTCGCTGGTGCGTGTGCGTCGCGTGGCCAGATCGATGATTTTTCCGTCCGCGACGTTGTCTCGCCGCGCGAGCATTCGCGAGAACAGAACCGGGTGACATTCCGCCATGTTATTTCCCCAGGTTACGAAGGTGTCCGCGTGGTCGATGTCCTCGTAACATCCCATCGGTTCGTCCAGGCCGAAACTGGTGAGGAACCCGACCACGGCGCTGGCCATGCACAAACGTGCGTTCGCCTCGAGATTGTTCGTTCCGATACCACCCTTGAACAGCTTGGACGCAGCGTACCCGTCGGGAATGGTCCACTGGCCCGAACCGTACATAGCGACCGCGTCCCTGCCGTTCTCCTCGATCGTTTCGGACATTTTCTCAGCCACCAGGTCCAGTGCCTCGTCGATGTCCACTTCCTGCAGTTCCCCGTCTCTGCGGACCATCGCCTTCTCCAGCCGGTCCCCGCCGTATATCGACTGGACCGAGTGGTATCCTTTCGAACAGCAGAGCCCCCTGTTCACCGGGCTGTCCGGATCGCCCTTCACCGCAACGGCGCGTCCGTCCGCTTCACCGATCAGCAGGCCACAGCCCACCCCACAGAATCGACAGGGCGCTTTTCGCCACGT
This sequence comes from uncultured Planctomycetia bacterium, assembly GCA_964466525.1. Lineage (GTDB taxonomy): Bacteria > Planctomycetota > MHYJ01 > CAYXQY01 > CAYXQY01 > CAYXQY01. Next base: position 21,104 of record CAYXQY010000048.1, on the reverse strand, counting down.
GACGTCCCCCATGCTTCCCGGCATCATGTCCTCCTGCCCGAAGGAAACCCCGGGCACAAAGGAGGCGGCTGCACTCATGGCGGACACGGCGGCCGTCTGTTTCAAAAACTCTCGTCGGGTGTACTCGGTCATGTCTGACATGGGATGATCACTGAAATAAATTCAATAAAGATCAGTTTGATCCTTTTCAGGAGTGGTCCTGACGTTTTCGTTCCTGGCGTTTTCATCCGTTTGTTTCCCTGAATCAGGTTCGCCGTCTATCGCTTTGATCGGTATCGGGGGGTAATTCTGTTTGTTTTCCGTGGTCATCCGAGGGTTCGACCTGGCCCGCTTCCGGAACCAGTTCGCCAAACGACTGCACGAGCCACTCAATCTCGTTCATCGACTGCAATCGGTCCTCCAGCTCCTGCTGATGGTCGAAATCCGTGGTTTCGGTAACGAGGACGTATATCTCCCGGTCCTCAGCTCGTTCAATGCGTTCCTGTTCGGGCAAGGCACGGAGTTGGTTCCGGAATGCTTCCTCGTTCCCCTTCACCGGCGCAAGAACATAGCTGCAAATAGGCATGGTGGAAGATCCATTTAAAACGAAGTTGTCAGTTGGACGTAGAAGAAATCGGCGTCGGACGACGGGCCCGTATCGTCCACGTATCCCCCGGAGAAAAACTTGCTATAACCAATGAGGGCGTTGACGGTTTGTCCCCCCACCTCGAACGGATGTGAAACCGTGAGGTCCAGTTCCGTTCCCACGTGATCGTCCACGTCTCGCCCACCGGCGTTACGGACCGTCCCCCGACCGGCGTTGTACCAGCTGTCCGTGCCTTCCTCGACGAGCCAGAACTCGTGATACGCAAGTCGAAGAGCCCAGTTTTCCCGAAACTCCGTCGACCACGTCAGTGCGCCATGGTGGAGGTTCTGCCAGGAAAAGAAGTCCATGTATCCGTAGTAGGCGTGGTTGAGCGGTATGTAATAGATGTTGTCGAACGTTTGATGGGTGTCATCTCCCGGATCGTCATCACCGGATGCGAAGTCGTACAGCGCACCCAGGCGAGAGGATTCAGCCACGTCAAACGAACGTCCGGCGCCGGCGTGCACAGCGTACCCCCGGTGATCTCTGTCACCAAACGTACCGGTCTGTACCGCCACTTCTGCGTTCGCGTCCCACTTTCGCCAGTTCTGGTCGAAGCGTCCGCCAAACGTGTATACCTCGTCGTCCAGCCGGTCGTTTTCCCGGTACAGCAGGTACCCTTCCACAGGACCGTCCGGTAGCGCACGGTGATCTGTGTAATAGAGACCGGCGTACTCACTGTCGAACAGCCGGTTGCCGGAGGGAGACCAGTCGTTGAAGGACCCGTTGTCGGGCGGAACGCCCGTAAACGCGAACGCGTCGAGTGAGCGTTCATCCTCCGAACCGATCGTGGTCCGTACCCCGTCCCAGGTGACAGCCGTGTTGCTCCACTCAAGGGACGAGATCACGCGTTTCGCACCGAGGTTCATTTTTTGCCGTCCTGTACGGATTCGCACGGGGGACCGTCCGGCGTCGAACGAAACGTCCAGGTACCCCTGGTGAAGATCAAGCGCGTCCTGGTTCAGGTTGGGGACCGCGTCCTCGTCGAGTCCTTCGTCGTCGAATGCCCGTGCGTCCTGAGCTTCGACGAATATCCGGACGTTCTCGAACGGTTGGTATTCCAGGTGTGCACGGAGCTGTGTCAGAAGGAACGAGTCGCCGTTGCCGGGGAGTGCCGGGTCAAAATAATCGTCTCGTACTTCGTTCCGAATACGAATCCGTGCCCCCGCCGAATACGTATCCGGGGCCTTCGTTGTTTCCTCAAGTTGCTGTTCGTCCGTCGATTCGCCGGTCTCGTCCGCACACGCTCCGCCGGGCATAACACCGGTTCCCATCCACAAAACCAGGATGGTGATGAGCACATCGAGGGACATGTTTGTCCGGCCCTCCCCGTTTTCTTCCGTTCCTTGTCTTTGTTCCATAGCTGAACCCTGCAGGTAATTGTAGAAGAACCTTACTGATCTGGGTTATTATTCTCGCAAGTGCCGTACCAATGCCGGCTGTTCACTCACGCGCAAGGTTCATTGATTGGAACGTACCGAACCGCGGGGGTTTCGCCGGGTGTAAGGGGAAGAAATATCACCTGTTCCGCTGTTCGATGGCGGGACGTTACGGGTCATGTTTCAAAATATCACCGCCGAGGACGGGTGTTTGTTGCAAATTCACAACATTCAGGTGGCTTTTAACAGTCCTTTCGAAAGAGAAGAGTCATCATAGCTACGGATGATCCTCGGCATAGCGATCGTGAAGGGATATGCTCACAAAGGGAAGCCCAGAGGGTGACCAGACGTCTTTCGGGCCCCGGAGCTCGGGAACGTGCTTTGGCAGCTAAGACGTACTCCTTCGTGTGGAGCCCGTTTTTTCTGCTCAACGATTGGGGGATGCTATGAAGCCGTCAAACCCAGAAACGTGCATTCCGCCGCAGATACTGCGTGCGAGACGGGTTCGGGAAACCCGTAAACTGATCGCTTTTCGCGTGATCATTACTTCTGATCGGACACCAGTTCCCTGTTCCTGTACTGGTCCTTCGACATGAATTTATTCAGCTGTTTCCAGTATCCCCCGTCGTTCAGCTGTGGTGCGCCGGGGGTGGAACGACCACGGTTTACCTGTCGGATCAGTTCCGACTTCAGTTTTTTTACCATTTCCGGTCGTTTCGCGTACAGGTTATTGTGTTCCTTCGGATCCTTCTCGATGTTGTACAGCTGCATGGGCATGTTTTTATCAATCGGATGGGCCGGGAGGCCAAAGGCATCTTCTGCCCAGCCGCCACCGTCCTTTACGGTGATAAGTTTCCACTTTCCCTTTTGGATGGCGAAGGAGCCATCTATGGAGTGATAAACGGCCGTTTTCCGTACCTGCGTATCTTCCGGTTTTTTTTGAAGCAGCGGTAGAATGCTGCGCGAGTCCTCCCCGGCGTCGTCGGGCAGTTCGTAATCAACCAGGTCCGCGGCGGTGGCCGTCAGGTCCACCAGGCTCACGAGGGCATTTGATTTGGTCCCGGGCTTGATGCGTTCGGGCCAGCGGGCGATAAACGGCTCACGGTGTCCGCCCTCCCAGACGTGTGTTTTCCCTCCGCGAAACGGTACGTTGGGCTTATGGCCTTTCCTGATGGCCGAGCGTGCGGCGTTCGGTGACGCTCCGTTGTCCCCGGTGAAAATCAATAACGTATCTTCCTCCATTCCTGCCTGCTCGAGCGCAGTCATAACGGCTCCAACCGTCCAGTCCACCTGGTGCACGAAATCCCCGTATTTGCCTTTGTTCGTCTGTCCCTGGAACCGCTCGGTCGGTGCCACCGGTTTGTGGGGTGCGGTCAGGGGAAAATACAGGAACAGAGGCTGATCACTTCGCAGTTGTCCATGTTCGAGGATCACGCGTACCGCTTCGTTCGTCTGCCTCGGCAGGATCTCCTCCGCTTTCAATCCGGGTTCACGCACGCCGGATCGTCCGGCTCCAAATCCTTTGCCGGACACCTCTTTAAACGAATCCTTCACCGTTTCGAGGTTGGACACGAACAGGTACGGAGGAATGTCCGCCGAGTTCGGAAAGATATAACTGTGGTCGAATCCAATCGTCGTGGGTCCGGCGGTAAGGGGCTTCGTCGGGTTCTTGTCCTGCCAACCAAGCCCCAGGTGCCATTTTCCCACGGCGGCCGTATAATACCCGTGTTTTGAGAGGAGGGAGGCAACGGTCATACGATCGTCGTCAATGAGCGGCCGGTCGTACCCAAAGAGCACCCCGTTTTTCAGTGAACTGCGCCAGTTGTAGCGCCCGGTTAACACACTGTACCGAGTGGGGGTGCATACGCCACTTGTCGCATGCGCATTCGTAAAATTTCGCCCCTGTTTCGCGAGTTTATTGAGGTTTGGCGTGGGAATGTCCGAATCCGGGTTGTTCACCTGAACATCGGAGAACCCGAAGTCGTCCGCCAGGATAAACACGATGTTTGGTGGTTCGGCGGTTACACTCACGGATAGGAACGTGGAACAGAAAAGGAGCAGAAGCGAGATCGTCACGAACCGGGAACGAGACCGCACTCGAATACCTCCGTTCTGTGTTAGATGAATGGGTAAAAGAAGATTTCGGATACGAAGATCGGTTTACAGGATTGCCAGTTAGATCTCGTTAACGTTCTCCAGAACGTCCATTTTGGAAACGTACAGATGGAATTCTTTTGCATACCATCGTGTAAAATTTTGACACTTGCTTGAGGTGTTATCATGACGAATTCCGGACCCCCTGTCCCGTCTCAACGGAATGACGAATGCTTCAATCGGCTATTTCTGCTGTTTCTTCCGGATGGATTTCGCCCAGGCTCGAAGCATACGGATCGCTTTGCCGAGCACGCCGGCGGAGCCACGGAACGTGCCCGACCCGTTCGGTTCATTGTCGAGCGTGTACCACTCGTAAAACCCATCATTTTTCTCAACCCGTTCGAGCATGGGCTTTAATTCCTCGTACGCCAGCTGAACTCGGTTGGCCTCCACCAGAACCTGGATAATCCGTCCTCCCCACCAGGTCCAGTCCCCGCCGTTCTGGTAATGGTATGGTCGGAGCTGGTTGTTCTTGAAAAACCCCTCTGGATACGGGGGAAAATTCACGATCCCGAGCGTTGCTGCGCCGGAATATCGCTTCGTGTTGATCATGTTACGAATAACCTGTTCGGTTTGTTGTCCGTTCAGGAGTCCGGCACGAATGGCGAGAGCGGGGGAGCCGGTGTAATACATGCGGTTTTCGTCGTACCACTCCGGCCACGGGTCTCCCTCAAGGTACAGGTTGGGACGGAATTTCTTACGGTCCGCGTCCCACAGGTGTTTCATGATCCGGTTCGAAATGCGGGTGTGAATCTTCCTCCACCGGTTCGCTTGCGGGGGGTCGTCCTGCATCCCAAGATAATTCTGAATGGCGATGAGGAACATCGTGTTATCGTACAGGTCGATAGCCCGGTGGGTGTCCTCCGTGATGTCCACACCCCATTCATGTTCCGGTTGCACGTCGCCCCAATCTACAGTGGTGGCGCCCCAGACGAGTCCGTACTTTTCGCTGAACCGATGGTTCATGACGAACTGAAGGGAACGGTTTAGCCGGGTTTTGACGGTCACGTCCTTGACCGTTTCATCGAGAATGGACCGGTCCCCCGTCACCGTTATATATTTGTAAATCGCCTGAACGAGGGAGGTTTCCTGATCGGTCTCAACCGTGTTTTTATGTGCGAGGAGTCCGGGTTTCGTATCGGAGTGACGGTATCGATCCTTCCTATCCCCACCATGCGGCTGGTCCTCCGGTGCGTATCCGTCCGGAATGTTGCCGTCCGATTCCTGGAAGTGAAAGAAGGTGAGCAGCCGCTCCCGCACCACGTCCGGGTCGTTCACCTCCAGTGCAAGTTCGATAAACGTGTTTACATCCCGAATCCAGACGGAGGGATATTTGGCTCCCGCGTCAAATCGACCGTCGAGTAGTTTCTTTGAACGCATGAGGACCCGTTCGAACCGGTCGTTGTTCTCGATTTTCTTCGCCAGCTCCTCGTCGGAAAGTGGTTCGGTGACCTGCGCGGGTGCAGTGAACCCCGTCGTCACGACGGCCAGAACGGCCATCACAACAGGGATTCGATTGGGTAGATATCCGATTTTCATCAGGTTTATTTCGGAAATAACTGGAAGACTTCTCGGCGTTGGCGGAACGAACCGTCCGGAACACGGTGGTGATCGCCGCAGCAATGACGGAAGGATAGCGGCAAAAATGAAGAGCACGAGTCTATACACCCGTTTCCTCACAAATCTACGGAAAAAGCGAGGATTTTTCAACGTCTCACGGAAGCTATTCCGTTTCTTTTTGCTCCGGATACAGCATCTGAATGTCGGGCCGTTCGATGGTCAGGTAGTGTACCCATACATAAAGGTGCTGAAACAGACCCAGCACGAGTGCCGCCTTTGACCGGAAGATCACACCGGGAATCCACATGCCAAGCATGCCCAGGGTGAACAGCGGGTTGGACACGTACCGGAAAATTCCCTCCTCCGTCAGGCCTCGTTTCGTGATGTTCTCATAGAAGTGATCCACTCCGAGCACCTGCTGGAAGGTCATGTTTTTCAGCGTGGTGCAGATACCCCCCGTGCTGAGCAGGGCTAAAACGGCGGTGAGGATCCAGCAGATAAGGTCCGGAAGCCACAGCGTGTTCCGGTTCGCCACGCCCACGACGATCACCAGAATCGGCCGGGCCATCAGAAAAAACAGGGCTCCGACGGCGTAAACGGTGAATCCGTTGGAACCGAACAGTTCGGTTAGCGTTTGATAATGAAGCTCCGATCGCCAGCAAAACCAGACGTACACGTGATGCATGACCACCAGCACCACCGTTATGCTGTACCAGGTGACGGTGTCAACACCCAGAACCCGTCCCACGGTTAGACCGGGCACCCACAGAATCCCCCCCATTAAAAGCAAAAGAAGGACCAGTGATATTCCGTGATATTGTTGCCTGCGAAACATCCGTTTGCGTTCAAAGCCGGGAACGGTAGCAAACACTGCCCGACGGTACTTCATGAACACTCGTGATTGTTGCCGATATAAACAAAAAATTCTACCGTTCGGTTTCCCTTGAGGAATCGATTCAGCGCGGGCCTGTTTCGAAGATTTCGTTCGACTCAACCCTGTGATCCTGTTCAGGCACAAGGAAATGCTGGTTCGTCCTGCGTTTCAATAACGTCAATCAAGCGAGTGAAAATAAGCGGTTACGAAATTATCGGAAGACGAATCCCTGTATCAGTACATGCAGGCCCGCGATTAATTTTCATTTATTGGAAAAAGTAACCTTGAGTCACTTTATGTTATAACTCACTACGATAAAGGACCGGTATGTGTTACAATGACAATCTTAGCAGGATGTTAGGTATTTCATTGGTCCGTCCTTCTATGACAGATATACGTACATTATTTGGAAGCCGTCTCCGCAAACTGCGCAACGACCAGGGATTATCTCAAAAATCTCTTGCCGATCAGATGGGGGTTTCCCGAACCTACATTTCCAAAATCGAAAACGGGAGACAGAACCCGACGTTAGAAAAAATTTACAATATCTCGACCTGTTTGAATGTTTCCATTCATTGTCTGTTTCAGTTTGAATGACACCGCTCGAAAGCGGACGAAGGTGAGGCACCGAAAATGAAGGCCCTATTCGAAGGATGTACCGGAATCAGCTCCGGACAGTTCCTGGCGGGGCTCTGAATTTTTTAATGGAGAGCTGTGCAGAAGATCGGTGTTCCTTCTGTCTTCTGTCTCCCCGTCTCGGCTCGCTAAGAGCCTGTTGAACTTCCCTCACGACCGGTTCATATTGAAATTAACCGAAGTTCTGGGTAGGTTACGTCTCGGTTCGTAGAATGCGTTGAACTATCGTTTAATGACTTTTTATGTAAGGTGTTGATTATGGTAAACGAAAAAGAACAATCGAACGAGGCAACCCTTGAGTCACGGGAGCAGACCGGCGGAAAGCGGGTCATCACGTCCCGTCACGAGGAAGAGATATACGTCGACGCCGACTCGCTTGTTTCCTTCCTCCGGGACCTTGCCGATCAGGTCGAACAGGGAGAGGAACTTACGATCTCAACCGACAACTGGGAGCTTCCCTTCTCCTTTGATCGGAGTCAGATCGAGGTCGAAGTGGATCGGGGATACGACGAACTTGAGATCGAAATCGAATTTGACGAAGCAAAGGGGGGAGGGAACATTTCCGTCGAATAACGGCGGTTTAAAAATGCTGGTATCCGTCGGGGGATAGCCGGGTTTCGGTTCCGTCAATTTGCATCAAAAAAATGCCCTCCCGGCTGGAGTGCACCTGGCCGATACGTGTCAGAGCAGTCTCCCGGGACCATGCTCGTTCCAGGTTCGACGCACGGGCCGGACTCGTCGCAAACAGAAGTTCAAAATCTTCCCCGTCGTAAAGGGCATGTTCGATAGGACGCTTATCCGTTTCCTTTGCGGCATCCCGGGCATCCGGATGGATGGGGATTTTCGACTCCTCAAGTTCCGCACCGGTGGCCCCGGACGCCTCCAGCATTCGATCAAGATCGATGACGAGGCCGTCGCTGACGTCCATCATCGCCGTCGGGTACCCGTGCTGTACCAGCCATTCGGACGTCCTGACGCGGGGCACGAACGACAGGTGTCGTCCGTGCTTCAGTGACCCGCCGAGCGCACCGGTGACGTAAAGCACGTCCCCGTCCGATAATCCGCTGCGGCGTACCACTCCGTGAGGACAGGTCCCGATCGCGACCGTGGTGATGGTTATCAGCGCCTCCGTTTCATAAAGATCCCCACCAATCACCGAGCAATCGAACGGTCGGCAGGCGGCCTGAATTCCTTTGAACAGCTCCTGTTTCGATGCGTCGGAGAGGGTCTGGTCCAATCCGGTGCTGACAAGCAGCGATTGGGGACAGGCCCCTATGGCGGCAAGGTCACTCAGGCTCACGGAGACCGCTTTGCGACCAATTTGCTTGAAACGATCCGTGCTTCGTTCAAAATGCCGTCCCTCGTGTATCGTGTCGATGGTCACTCCCAGTGGGGGAGCCTCCCCCCGGTCGAGAACGGCGGCGTCGTCCCCGATTCCGACCCGTTCACCGGAGGCGCCGAACGTCTCGGCCAGCCAGCGGACCAGTTCACGTTCACTCAGGTTCCCCATACTGGATGTATCGAATCGGGTGAGGTGTTAAATTGCATCGAGGGCCTCCTGTACCCATTGCAGGTACGCGTCCGAACCCCGGTCGAGTGACAGACCGATCACCTCCGGCTCGTCGTACGGATGTTGTTTTTTAACGTAGGTTTCCAGGTTCGGATACGTGGCTTCACTCGTCTTTGCGATAAGCAGTGATTCCTCGGCCGCCTGCAGTTCCCCGTCCCAGTGAAAAAAACTGTTCACATCCGGAAGAACGTTCACGCAGGCCGCCAGTTTCCGTTCGACGATTTGACCGGCGAACGCATCCGCTGAGGGGGTTTCTCCCTCGGGATAGGTGATCAGAACAAGCACCGTTTCGGAAGGAGCGTGGTCGGCGTTTTCGTCGGACATCTGTTCATTTACAAACCAATAAGATACACGATTTGTTACTTGAGGGGACTGTTACGGGGACGGATCGGCCGCGAGGAAATCCGGACCGTTAACTTCCATGCAAAACCCGTGAGTGTTTGAATCCCATTAATCCCTCCGGTGTACTTTCTCTATACATTGGGCGACGAGGGCCGTCCAGCCGGTCTGGTGACTGGCACCGCAGCCGCGGCCGTTGTCCCCGTGGAAATATTCATAGAACAGGATGCAGTCCGCCCAGTCATTCCCGGCGCGGTATCGTTCATCGTTGCCGTGGCACGGACGCCGTCCGTCCTCGTCCGGACGGAACAGGTCCACGAGACGACCTGCAAGGTCATGGGCGGCTTCTTCAAGGGTCATCTCCTGGCCGGAGCCGACGGGGAGTTCCACGGTCACACGATCCTCGTAGAAGTAATGGTACCGTTCAAGCGCTTCGACGAGCAGGAAGTTAATCGGAAACCAGATGGGTCCGCGCCAGTTGGAATTCCCGCCGAACATCGTGGATTGGGACTCCCCCGGTTCGTACGTGACGGTACGGGGTTCGTCGGTGACGTTACTTTCGAATGGATGGGTTTCGTGATACTTCGACATGGATCGGATTCCGTACGGCGAAAGAAATTCTTGGTCGTCAAACAGGTACGTGAGGATTTTCTCCAGGCGCTCCCGGGACGGAAGAGCGAGCAGGCGGAGGCCCTGGTTGGCGGCGCACTGGTCGGCGCCCGCCCGTTCACAGGTAATGAAACGCATGATCTCCGGCCGGTTTTTCTCGTACCACTGGCACCGTTCCCGGAAACCCGGTAGGCTGTTCAGCACTTCTTCCTCGATGGGCTCCACAGCAATCAAAGGGATTAAACCGACCAGGGAACGGAGTTTCATCGGCTCAAACTCGTCGTTTGCGTGGATGTGGTCGTAGTAGAACCCATCCTCTTCGTCCCAGAGTCCGTTTCCAACCTGGTGGTTCATTGCATCCGCGATGGTCACGAAGTGATCGAAAAATTTCATCGCCATGTCCTCGTAGGTCCGATCTTCCCGGGCAAGCTCAAGGGCGATGTTTAACATGGTACCGCAGTAAAATGCCATCCACGCCGTTCCGTCCGCCTGTTCAAGGTGACCTCCTCCGGGCAATTCCATCGAACGGTCGAACACTCCAATGTTGTCCAGGCCGAGGAACCCGCCGCCGAAAACATTATTTCCATCGCGGTCCTTTCGGTTCACCCACCAGGTGAAATTGAGAAGCAGTTTCCGGAAGCATCGTGCCAGGAAATCACGGTCTCGCTCGCCTTTCGGATCGGTCATCTTGTACACGCGCCAGACCGCCCAGGCATGCACGGGGGGGTTAACGTCGGAAAACGCAAATTCATAGGACGGAATTGCGCCGTTCGGGTGCATGTAACGTTCTTCAAGGAAGAGTAACAACTGCTTTTTGGCAAATTCCGGATCAATCCGTGCAAAACTGAGCGTATGAAAGGCAAGGTCCCACGCCGCGTACCACGGGTACTCCCACTTGTCCGGCATCGATAGAATGTCACGGTTGTGCAGGTGCTCCCAATCCTCGTTCCGTCCCTTTTTTCGGGACGCCGGGGGCGACGGCTGGGTGGGGTCTCCCTCAAGCCACGTCGACACGTCGTAAAAGTAAAACTGCTTGCTCCAGAGCAATCCGGCGTACGCCTGTCGACTGATCTGTTTCTCTTCGTCGTCCGCTTCCTCCGGCACGACGGTGTCGTAAAACCGATCCGCTTCCGCCTTCCTGGCGCGGAAGGTCTCGTCAAACGAGTCTGGATCAAGGCGTGCCCCGAGATCCGAGTCCGTACCGATGTTCAGTCGGGCCCGGATCTCGCGGGTTTTTCCGGCCGGAACATCGAACTGAAACGCTGCAGCGGCTTTTGTGCCTCTTTCATCAGGGTTGACCGCTTCCCTGTTTTCGTGGATGAAATACTCGTGAAACGCGTCTTTTACGTGATCGGTTCGGTTGTCGCTATCGAACAGTTTTCGGTAATTTGTTTCATTATTGGTAAACACCCACTCCGGCTCTACGTCCGCGGGGGAGGAGACCTGAAACTGTCCGGGGGGCAGGGCGTCGTGCGAAATCTGGATCCGCCCATCATTCAGGTACAGTTCCGGTTCGGGCCAGTATCCATCTTCGTGTTCCCGTCCCCAGATCCACGTGTTGCGGAACCAGAGAGAAGGGAGCACATAAATCGGGGCCGGGTCGGGTCCCCGGTTGGTGACACGCAGGCGGATCAACAGGTCCCGGGGCGTTCGCTTCGCGTATTCCACGGTCAGGTCAAAATAACGATCTCCCTCAAACACCCCCGTGTCCGTCAGTTCGTACTCCGGCTGTTCCAGTCCTCGCCGCGCGTTTTCCTCGACCAGGTCCCGGTACGGAAACGCCCGTTGAGGATACCTGTATAGTGCTTTCATGTACGAATGTGAGGGGGTCGAATCGAGGTAATAGTAACATTCCTTCACGTCCTCGCCATGATTCCCCTGCGGACCCGTCAGACCAAACAGGCGCTCTTTCAGAATCGGATCGTTCTGGTTCCAGAGGACCGGCGAGAAGCAGAGCTGACAATCCTGATCGGTGATCCCGAGCAGTCCATCCTCACCCCACCGATATACGCGACTCCGGGCGTGCTCGTGGGGGAACGCATCCCAGACCCGCCCACGTTCCGTATAGTCCTCCCGGACCGTTCCCCACTGACGCTCGGACAGGTAGGGTCCCCAGCGTTTCCATGGTTTGTCCCCGTTCTCGGCTTCGTTCAGTCGTTTCTCTTCAGCAGTGTCGTTCTCCTGGTTCATCGAAGCTGTATTGTTTTTCGGAGAAAAATAGAACGATGGATGTGTCCTAGTACACTCACACGGATCGGTTGCGGTTCGTGAAACCCTTTGTCACATTATTTAGGTAGAAGCCAGACAATTCGAAGCGGGGACCGTTACGGGGAACGGTACGGATCCAACAGAAATCCGTTGTAAACAACAGAAGCTGAGATGGTCAACGGTGTGTGGTGGGCATAAGCAAACGAGGGGAAGGCATAATCAGGGATAATCTGGCTTCGGGAGACGAGCATGAGGGAGGTCAGGGATGGGTACTCCCCAGTTTCCCTCCTGTTCGATGCAGAATCTTCAGAAACTGACGTAAACAGCCATTCCCGTCAAGGGCACAACAAGTATGACGACCGGCTTGCAGGAGTTTTCTAACGGCTTCTTTACGTGTTTCAGATTGGCTGTATGGTCATTTCATTTAGCCGAACGGCCCCCTCCTTGCGTGTAGAAAACACCTGCTCCGATCGAATTGCCCCAAACCCGAGTTACGGATTTTTCGGAAGAAGCACCCATGTACCGGATGAAATGGAATTATAATCCTCCAGTCGATCCTGGTTGAGTTCCCAGATCCGGGAAAAATACTTGCCGGATCCAAGTTTTTTCTCGGAGATCTTCCACAGGCTTTCCCCCCTCTTGACACGATACCACTGCTTTCCTGAACCGGCTTCAAACGGAGGGTTGTCGGAAGAGGAGGTGGAAGAAGGGGCCGGGCTTGCGGTGGACGAACCTGCTGACGCGGTTTCTTCAAACAGGTCGGACGGAAGTTCAAGTTCCATGCCCGGGCGCAGTTCCCGGGGTTCCACGTCATTCACGTCCGCGACTTTTTGAACCCGTTCGTAGGTGGCGGATCCGTATTTCTGTTTGACGATGTTCCAGAGCCGGTCTCCGTCCTTTACGGTATACGTGGAGGATCCCTGCGAAGCATCGTCGGCGGCAGCATCGGCGCCGGCTAACGAAGTCGAGTTCTCCGAACCGGTCGAACGGGACGTCGTCCCTCCGGTGTCCTGCTGCTGCAACGCAACATCCTGCGCGTTACCGGTCGCGACTGCGGAACCGGTCTCACTTTGCTGGTCCCCCGGTATCCTTAATGTCACCCCCTGCTTCAGGTGGTTCGAATCAGTGATTTTGTCCGGGTTTGCCTGTTTGATTCGTTTCCACTGATTTCCGGAGCCGTAATACTGGCGGGCAATTTTCCAGAGGTTGTCGCCCTCTTTTACTTCATGCTGTTTCACTCCGGATTCCGCTGAAGAACCATCCGTCGTACCGGACGTGTTTGACGTATCCCTGGCAGCCCCAGATCCGTCCTGATCCGATCCCGTTTGCCCCGGCGCATCGCCGGAGATAGCCGCCGAAAGCTCGTCCTCAATGTTCTGAACCTGCTCCGAACCATCTTCACTTGCATTCGAAGACCCATTCTGGCTGCCCGTCCCATTCTGGCTCTGGCCGTTCGGTGTAAGGAACTCCTCGGATAACTGATTCCCCTGATCTCCTGTTGTTTCGTGTTCCGTCGTTGCGATCTCGTTCATCGGATCAAGTGGTTCCATATCCTGACTGCTCCCTGAATCCGACGCGTCGGTACGGTCAGACGTTTCGTCGGTGTTACTGGCAGTTGACGAACTTGACGAGGAGCTTGAAGAACTGTCCCGGGTGGTGCCATTGTCATCCGTATTTAAAATATCATCCGTTTCAGGGGCCGTTTCATCGGTGGTGGACGAAGAAGAACTGGCCACCGTATCGGACGAATCCGATTCGGAAGGACCGGATTGACCCTCGTAAATTGCAATGGTTACCACGGCACCTACAAGTATGATCAACAAAACGATTTTCTGATTTGTGGACATGGGGAAAAGTTCTGGTTAACGAGGTGACAGCTGCTGAAGGGAAAACCGTCAATTCAATATACGTATCGGCAATATACCTGGTTAATGTTTAGCGAAAATGTCCCGATTTCCCGTTCGATTTTTTCGAGTTCATATTTGTCCAAAAATGCAAATTATAAGCGTACCCAATCACCATTCGTAAAGAGCCCGGAAGCACCGGTACCCCCGCCGGCAAATATCAATCATACCCTTACGTATGAGGGCGGATAGGTGAGCAATTACAATTATGCAGCCTTTTAATCGAGGGGATGGGTTCTGGACCTTCCATTTACAAAACCGATCTTTCCGGCGGTTCGGGTCCGGGAAACGAGCCCTCTTCAACGAGGTTCCGGCTCGGAGTTAATCGGTTCGCCTCAAATCTCAGGCTGTTACAACCCTCAAATCGGGGCGCGAAAAGCTTACAGCTCCCAGTACGACGAGTGCCTGCGCTTGACCCGCCTGATTACACCCTGAACGTCTTCGGTTTCGTCCGGTGGTTGACGTCCACCCGGCTCCCGGACGTTGGAGGTATCGAGCCCGGCCATAGCGGCAATGACACCGGTATTCGTGTACGGCAATCCGGACTCAATCCCGTACCCCCCGGCCTGTGAGGCCATGAACCGCCCGCCGGTTAACTCCCGGGCCGTGCGAACGGCTTCCTCCATAAGCTGCGAGTATCCGTTTGCTGTTACGCCGAGGTTCGTAATTGGATCGGAGTAATGGTTGTCCTGACCGGCCTCGATGAAGAAAAAATCAGGCTCATATTGTTCGGCGATCGGCCGGAAAATTTCGTCGACCACGTTCATGTACGATGTATCTCCGGTTCTTGGTGGTAGCGGCACGTTAACCGTGTAGCCCTCCCCTTCACCGGTCCCGACCTCGTCCACCGCCCCCGTTCCCGGGAACAGTGTCCGTCCATCCTGATGTGTGGATATCACCAGCACACTCGGGTCGTCGTAAAAAATTTCCTGTGTTCCGTCACAGTGATGGGCATCCCAGTCCCATACCAGGATGTCATTGATTTGATCGTAGCTCCGCTGCAGGTGTCGCAGTGCGACGGCCGTGTTATTGGTGAAGCAGAACCCGTGTCCGTGATCCGAAAAAGCGTGGTGACCCCCGGGTCGTGACATAAGGTAGGTGCGGTTGTATCGTTCTTCCGCAACAAGTTCCCCCGCCTTCATCACACCTCCCGCAGCGAGCAGCGCCTGTTCCCAGAGGTGCTCCGATACGTGGGTGTCCATGCTGAGGGAGCCACGCCCGCGTTCCGACATGTCCTTGAGCTGTTCCAGGTACGAGGATTCGTGCACAAGCGCCATGTCCTCCTCGGTTGCCGGGTCCGGTTCAACAACGTCAATTTCCTCCATGTCCAGCAATCCTTCTTCCTCGAGCTGGTCCATGGTATACATCAATCGCTCCCGGCGTTCCGGGTGCGTCGGGCTGTGTTCGTGGAGAAGATAATTCTCGTGATACACGAACCCGAGTTTTGTTTTGCCTGTTTCTTCTGTCATGAACTTATCCATCGATCAAGACCGGGAACGATCTGAGCGGTAATATTTGCAATCTGCCCCCGACGCCGTCCCTGTTTGACCACGTTAAACGAGCGTAGAAACTGGACGTTCGCTTCCTGGTTTCCGGAGCCCCCGGCCTGCCGCGCGGCGACCTGTGCCTCTTCTTTCCCCAGTTGTTTCAGTTCTTCGTCATCAAATATCTTTCCTTTTGTGACGTGTCGTTTTTCCTCGTGACCCACCCGATTCACCGTCATAACTCCCTGTGCGGAGTCGATGTGCACGTGAGTCTGTAAACTTACCCGGGCGGCCGCACACCCCACTGCTCCGGCGACGTGGGCATAATCCGGTGCCTCCACGGAACGAACCCGGTTCAGACGCGCTTCCAGCGCATTCGCCAGCGCGGGCGCCAGAACCCCTCCGGCGATGAGGTGTTCCGGATTCCGATTGACACGTTGCACAAGCCGATCGATTCCCTTCGAAATCTCCTGAACCATCTCGTCGAGCACCGATTTCGACACCTGTTCGGGGTCGCCGACCTTCTCGAGTGCGTTCAGGGCTGCTTCCCGGTTACCTTCCGTAAATTTACCGAGCACGTGCAGCGCATCCGTCGGGGTGGGTTTCGGCCCGCCAAAGGCCGCGGCGTTTCCTTCCCGGCGCCCGGTAAGGCCCTCCTGGTCTATACAGGTATCTCCACCAACGGGTAGATCGATCGAATCCACGGCCCGGTACATGCTGTACAGCCCGTTCGTGTGAAACCCCTGATTCAGGACCGGATATCCATCTTCAATCACCGCAATATCGGTTGTGGTTCCCCCGATGTCGACACAGATGGCATTCTTCTTCCCGGTCAGTGAGAGCAATCCAAGCGCACTTGCAGCCGGTCCACCCCGTGCCGTCTGGGAAGCCGTCTTCGACAGGATGTTGCCCGTGAGCATTCCGGCGTCTCCATTCAGAAAATACAGGGGAGCCTCCACGTCCAATCGCCCCATCAGGCTCTCGAGCTCCGTAATAAGAGCATTCAATACCGGTCCGCCTTTCGCGTTGAACACGGTCGTCGCCGCGCGTTTCGGGAACCCGAGCCGACCGCCGGCCTCGTGCCCGAGCATGATTTTTTCCTCCGGGTGATCCAGGGATTGTCGAACCGTTCGTTCCAGGTCCGGATTACGCGTGCCAAACTTCGACGTAACGGCCACTACCTCATGTTCCGGGGACTCATCAAACGTCACCTCCTCCGTCACCCGCCCCCGGTGGTCGACGCATCCGCCCAGCACATGGTTTGTTTGGCCGTGAAATGCGAGTTCCGGACTCAACCCCGGCCCCGGAATCAATAAATTTGAGCAGGTCGGAAGACGTTCTTCCACGGCTGCGTTGAGGACGAGGGTTGTGGCGATGACGACGCGCTCGATATCGGATGGAGCCTGGTCCATTAGCAGCCGTTCGAAGACCTCCTCGATTGCGTCGGACGTGTCCGGTTCGGGAGACTTCACATCCCGGACGATGCCGTTTTCCCCCAGCAACACGGCATCCACGTTGGTCCCCCCCGCATCAATCCCGACGATCATCTGATCAACCGGTTACACAGATGTATATAAACGTTTGTTGAGTGGTGAGAAATGGCCTGTTATCCTACACCGTGCCCTGTTCAGTTTCAATTTCGTTTTCTCCTGTTTGCGCGGTCTTTTTTCACGGATACAGTTTCTCCCTGGCGACCGGGCGGAAAAATCACGGGGGGTTCGATCGATTTCCCCGGACACGGTCACGAACACGCGATATGACCTGTCTCGTACTGAAAAGGAGAATCCGTTTGTCCGAATCTATTTCGTTCCTGGCAGGCACGCCGAACCCCGGAGGAGAGACCGGTCGTTTTCAGTGGCCATCCCCGGTACGTTCTGGTGGTTGGAACGAACCGCTTCATCGTGTACGCTCCCCTCACGTGTTCTTGTATTCTCATCGAAACGATGAATGTCAGGAGAATATTCGTAGAAGTTCTGCACACGTCAGTTGGACGGATCGGTTTGATCCTTGTCGCTTTCTTTGTATTTATCGGAGGTGTGTATTATACGATGTTCAGCATGCCCGGATCGTCCTTCGAGGGACCTGCTCCTCCCCTGAACGCCCAGCAGACGGAACTGCGTGAACGACTGCACCGGCACGTACACACCCTTTCCGGTGAAATTGGCGTTCGAAATATGTCTCACCCTGAACAACTGCAGCGGGCCCGTGTGTACATCCTGAAACAGTGGAAGGACATGGGGTTTACGCCGTCGGAACGAACCTTCTCCGTGGACGAACGATCCGTGGCAAATCTTGAAGTCGAAATTCGCGGGAAAAAGGACCCGGGAGAAATTATCGTCATTGGTGCCCATTACGACACGGTCATGTCCCCGGGTGCGGACGACAATGCGTCCGGCGTCGCAGGGTTGCTCGAGCTGAGTCGTGAATTCTCGGATCAAACCCCCGATCGAACGGTCCGGTTCGTCGCTTTTGTCAACGAAGAACCGCCGTTCTACCGCGACGAAGAGAAGATGGGAAGCCGGGTTTATGCCCGCCGGGCGCGGGAGCGGAACGAATCGATTCGAGCCATGATCAGCCTTGAAATGCTCGGGTACTACTCATCCGAGGACGGCAGCCAGGACTATCCGTTTCCCCTTTCGCTCATCTATCCGTCCACCGGGGACTTTATCGGGTTTGTCAGCAATTTCTCCAGCAGGCACCTGCTCCGTCGTACGCTGCGAGAATTCCGGCAGGAGGCCACCATCCCTTCGGAAGGAGGGGCCCCGCCGGGCTGGGTCCCAGGTGTGGGTTGGTCGGATCACTGGTCCTTCTGGCAGGAGGGATATGCCGCGATGATGGTGACCGATACTGCGGTCTTTCGCAATCCCCACTATCATCGTTCGACCGATCGGCCGGACACGCTGGACTATACCGCCATGAGCCGTGTGGTTGACGGGTTGAAGCCGGTCGTTACGCTGCTGGGCTCCGGACGGAGGTAAGAAATCCCCGGACATACAGAAACTCCCCGGTATTCCACGGGGAGTATATCTGTTTGGATCGAGTCGAGTTAAACGATTTCGACCAGTTCGATTTCGAACGTCAGGTCTTCCCCTGCAAGCGGGTGGTTCGCGTCAAGCGTCACTTCCGACTCCCCAAGTTCGGAGACGATCGCATGTACCACTCCACCTCCTTCCTGAGGAATTTCCAGCTGTACACCTTCTTCCAGATCAATATCTTCAGGAAATTCCTCCTCCGGGACGTTCTGAACGAGGTCCTCCTGACGGGGGCCGAACGCCTCGTCCGAGGCAATCTCAATTGTTTTTTCGTCTCCCGGGGTCAAACCCTCAATGGCATCTGAGAATCCGGGAAGAATGTCTTCCTCGCCGAGCGTGAACTCCAGCGGTTCTTTGTCGGTCGTGTCCTCGAAAACCGAACCATCACTCAGCGTTCCTTTGTAATGTACACGTACGGTGTCGCCCTCTTGTGCTGCAGGCATTGTTACGTCTCCTGTTACGAGATGAAATAAAGATCCGTCGGCACCGGGAGGCAAGGTTGATCGTCCCGGTTCAATTGAACAGACGAAACCTATGAGAAGTAGAATAACTCACTATTTTAACCTATACAATACGAAGAAACAACTATCGAAACAAACCGGAAATCGCTCGGGATCTGGTAACGGGTTCAGAAGAGGACCCTCACCGAAACTTGACTATAAGTCAAATCCGGTAAATTGCCATCCTGGTGGAATTGTTTAAATTGAAGGGGTCCAACAGGTTAGCTCAATATCACTGAAAAACACATCGAATTCCCATTTGACACCGAAATTCCTCCCCTCTATTTTATAAAGCGCAGCTTGAAAACAGATCGGAATTTAGCCGTTCAGATGTATGTTTTCCGGATCGGTTTCACGGATGGAATCCGCTTCTTCAGGCTGCGTGTTTTCGTTCTTGATCACCTAGGAGCACCGTGGTCCCGCTCATCCGGAGGGGATACAAATTGGAGGGGACATGACGACATTCGATACGGAGACGCAATCCAGCTTGCGTTCGGCCGTCCATCAACAACTCGATGATCCGGACGTTTTTGACGAGTGGTTTGATGACGTTTCGATCAGGCAGAATGACGATCAAATTGAGTTCTGCTTGCGGAATGAAATCCAGGCACGGTATTTTCGAGAACGGTTCGGATCAACTCTTCGGCACGCCGTGAAGGACGTACTGGGGAGAGACGTCTCCCTGGTCATTCATGGCGAGCCGGAGGGGGATACGGAGTTTTCTACCCCCTCCCTTCGAAAGGAAAACGGCGACGGTCTCTCGTCGTCCGGGGACAAGCGGGAAAACGGGAACGTACAGACATCCAATAACGACCATTCCGAAGGAGGTCGGGACCGGTCCGACCGGAGTTCTCCCGGAACCTGCCCTGAACGTGAATCCGACCCCGATCAGTTGACCCATACAAAAACGGTTAATTCCGTTCTGCCGGGTTCTGAACTCTCCCTGCGAAATGACTACCGATTTGAGCAGTTCGTTGTCGGCCCCTGCAATCGGCTTGCTCACGCTGCAGCACTTGCGGTCCTCGAACAGCCCGGCCGTGCTTATAATCCTCTGTTTCTGCACGGTCCGGTCGGACTGGGGAAGTCCCACCTCCTTCAGGCCCTGTGTCACGCGGTCATCGAGGATGAGGAATGTGACCTTTCCGCCGAAAACATTCTCTATCTGCCCTGTGAACAGTTTGTCAACCTTTATATTAACGGCATCCAGGAGCAATCCATGGACACGGTACGGCGTCAGCTCCGGAACGTGGACCTGCTGGTCATTGACGACGTACATTTCCTCGCGAATAAATCCGGAACCCAGGAGGAGTTCTTCCACACCTTTAACGCGCTCTACAACAACCACAGCCAGATCGTTCTGTCCAGCGATTGCCCACCTGACGAACTGGCCAGCATCGAGGAACGGTTGATGTCCCGATTTAAGTGGGGCCTTACCGCACGCCTTGAGAAGCCGGAATGGGAAACGGCCCGGGCCATCGTTCAGCGGAAGTTCGAAATTATCGGGGACGACGTGGACGAGAGCATCCAGGAATACATCGCACGTATCTCCTCAAGCATCCGTGAGATGGAAGGCGCCGTTTCTTCTGTGTCGGCTGCAAAGGACCTTGCGGATGCGAAAGATTCCCTGACCCTCGACGACGTCAAACAGCTTCTCGGCCAGTCCGGAGCGATATCGATGGATCGCTCCGTGACCGTCCGGACCATCCAGAAAACCGTCAGTGACTTTTTCGACCTGGAGCTTGCCCAGATCAAATCCGACGACCAATCACAGCAGGTGGCCAACGCACGGCACGTTGCCATTTACCTCAGCAAGCGCCTGACAAACCACAGCCAGTCCGAAATCGGAAGCTTCTTCGGCGAAAAGAATCATTCGTCCGTCCATTATGCGGTGAAGAAAGTGAAAAACCGGATGAACGAGGAACCGCAGTTCAAGCGTATCGTCGAACATCTAAAAGACCGGCTCGTCGGTAAATGACGTAACAAATGGCCTGTTCGAGTTTTCCACGGCCGGGGTTAGAACAGTTTAGAATCCCGAAGAAGGGTGATACATCCGGCTCTCAATCGTATTCCGACTTCCATGCGGTGTATTCAGCGACGCACCACACTGTTCATGGCTTCCGTGTTGTATGCGGTTCCCCACGCCTCATTCTCTGCGTCAATCAGAACCAGACCGCACGAGACCTCTTCCTCCCCGGCTCGTTCCACCAGTCGTTCGGCGGCACGGGACGCA
>CAYXQY010000047.1:0-22795 GCA_964466525.1 uncultured Planctomycetia bacterium | reverse complement strand
TCATGTTCGTGACGGCAAACATGGCCGGCCGGAGCCCGGTGCCCGCCGTGTTCAGCCTGAAGGAAACGTTCAACGACCATCCACTTCCGGGAACGTTTCGGGTGGATCTCGACGAAGAAGGCGAATGGGACCTGACCCGTACCGTGTTCCGGGATCTCGGCCTCCTGTTTGCCGCCGCGCTCGTGTTGATCTACATACTTCTTGTGGCCCAGACCAATTCCCTTCTGATACCGGTAGTGCTGATGATTGCCATTCCCCTGACAATTATCGGCATTATGCCCGGATTCTGGATGCTGAACACCTTTTTTACCGCCCCGACTGCCGGGTTTGCCAATCCCATTTATTTCACGGCCACCGGTATGATGGGCATGATTGCCCTTTCCGGTATCGTTCTGTGGAATTCGATCCTGTTGATTGACTTCGCTGAAATCTTATATAAACGAGAAACAAATTATACTGTCCGGGAAGCACTGATCGAGGCGGGTGCCACGCGTATGCGGCCGATTTTTCTAACGGCAACGACCGCTATGGCCGGGGCGTGGGTGATCACACTGGATCCGATTTTCTCGGCACTGGCCTGGAGCTTTATCTTTGGTGTGTTTGCGTCCACGACTTTTACACTGCTGGTTGTGCCCACCATCTACTACCTGCTTTATCGATCGAGTGATCCGAAAGACGATAACGATGACTCAGTGTCGAACAAACACACCGATCCCGCCGAGGCATTCGGTAGCGAGGGTGACGACCGAAAAGCATAATTGGCCGGCGTAAACGGAAGCTCCAACCGGGCAAAATAGACATCATGCCGGGCATGAACAGGTAAGAGCTTCGCGTGTACGCGGTGTTTTACGATACAATCATTTTAAGGTTTTCTTTCAATGGGACAGGTGTTGAAAACAGGGTTGGCTTCTTTTTGGCCGTATTTCCCCTCAGCGAAACGGGTCGCTTATCAGCTATCCGTCTCTTCTTGTCTGTTCCTGATTTCGTTTCTTGCTGTAACGTTTGCCCCCGTTGCCGGTCAGTCCATCGACAGTGGTTCCCTGGATAAACAAGCACCTGAACAAATGGACAGCGAACAGGAACCGTCCGAACCGTACAATTCCGGCTGGTCGCTCTTTGTTGACAACGACATCCTCGCTTTCATGGGTCAGGACGATCGATATACGGGAGGTATTGCTCTGGCACTTTCCGGTCGGCAGGCGGCTGAACTTCCCATCTCACTCGATCCCGTGCTTGGATTTCTGAATCGGGTAACCCGGTTTTCGACACTGAGCGGACGCCACGCAGTCCCCCGCCAATCCATCGAATTCGGGTTTACGGCGTTTACCCCGGAGGATATTCAGACAACGGAACCGGTTCCCGACCAGCACCCCTATGCGAGTCTCATCTTTCTGAATAACACCCGGAAAACGGAGGTGACCGGCAGCCCCACCTCCTATCTGTCAACGTTCTCTATAGGCGTGCTCGGGCTTGACGCCGTCGGGGAAGTGCAAAATGCCATTCACCGGGTCACCGGTTCGGACGAAGCCAACGGATGGGACAATCAGATTTCGGAAGGCGGAGAACCGACGGCCATGTACACGCTGGTACGGGAGGATGTCCTATTGGAACAACAAACGAACGCGCTTGACTATGATCTGCGAAGCATGTTTGGTGGGAGTGTGGGATCGGTGATTCAGTTGGGGGGTGGAGTCAATTTCCGGATCGGCCGGATTTCGAATGCGTCGTGGCAGCCCAAACCCGATTACGCCGAGTTCATCAATCTTGGCTCACCGGTGGCAAAAACCGAAAACCAACCCACGTCAGTGAACGACCTGTATTTCCGGGCGGGTTTGCAGGTTCGACTTCGCGGGTACAACGCCCTGCTCGAAGGGCAGTTTCGGGACAGCGCGGTCACGTTTGATCGAAGTGAACTCCGAAAGGTCATCGGCAGGGGAAGCGCGGGGATGACATGGGAGTTTCAATCCGGCACCCACCTCTCATTTACGGGGCATGCGCGGACACCTGAAATTCGTGATACGGAAGATTCACTGCCAATCTGGGGATCGGTGATTTTAACGCAAACGTATTGAGCCGCACCGGCCGGAGTGCTCTTCCAGAGGTGGTTGTATGTACAAATTAAGAGTGCAAACGTAACTTGAGAACGGATCCATGAGCCAGGTGCGGCAGGAATCAGTCGTGTACTTTCAGGGCACGGAGGTTATGAGATCCTTCAGATCCCCCAGGCCGCGTCGGCCGTCGGCCTCCTCGCCCCGGGCTAACCTGTCCCGGCTCATTGGGCCGGGTGTATGTGCAACATCCGACGCCGGAGTGTAAATTGGACCGGAAGGGTCCGAACAGATAAGCCCAGGTAAGCCGTCTAAGACGGCGCAATCCTGAGGACCGGACGGATCGATAACAAACGCGCCCTGAAAGGGCACAACAATCTGCACGCCTTGTATCATCGTCGGGGAACGCCCTGATAACCATAAGAATACGGTGCGCTGAGCGTCTTCCCCCTATTCGTATCGGGTCTATTTATGATTCCTTTATGACAAATTCGGTAACTGGTCAAAGTTCGGTGCATACTGGGAACGAAACCATCCATGCTTGCGTATTCAGATAAACAATATCTTCCTTCTCAACGGATTTTTACCAATTACCAAATACACCCCCTAATCAACAAACATACAAATACTTCAACCACCATGGTCCTGCTGATCGCCGGTGTTTCCGTGTTGGTTCTGTTGAACAGCTCGGATTCACGTATCATAACGTGCCGATTTGCTGTGTGTGGAGGGATGAGATGTGTCCGCCATCAATCGTGTTCGTGAACTTCTGAGGTCCGTGGAACGTCCGGTGCTTGTACACTATTCATCCGCGAACCGGATCGGTTCCGTCTGGATTCCGTATCGAGTACTTAGTGACCACATTCCGCTGAAGGATGCGGTCGACGAGGCGAAAACGATCAGCCCTGGGACCGCCGTACTTCAGAAAAAGCACGGTGGTACGTCTTACAGGAGGAAAATTAACGTTTGAAACGTCGTCTCAGCGTGTCTGCCCTACCCCTACCGCCCCGTTACGGCTTTTCCTTGCTATACGGGGTTTTTTAAGACCGGTCCATTTACTGGATCGATCGGATCAATCCGCCGTCCGCGCGCTGGGCGGTTCCGTTAGTGACCACGCTGTTTTCGGCACAGAGAAACGTTGCAACGGTAGCGATTTCCTTCGGTTCCGCGAAGTGCTGGAGGAGCGACGTCGGTTCTTTCTCCTCGAAGTAACCGTCCATGACCTCGTCGACGGTGTTTCCTTCCTGCTCGGCGACGCCTTCGAAGAACTTCATCACGCCTTCGGTTCTGAGTGGACCCGGCAGCAGGCTGTTCACGGTCCCATTGGTTCCGGCCGTGGGTTCCGCGATGTGGGCTTTTCGTACGTAGTGGGACAGCCGGAGGTGGTGACGGTAAGGCAAAAGAATACGAATTTGTCCCTGATTATTTTCGAGTTTCTACCGACCAGAGGGTCCAGATCCTTTTCAAAAATACCGGAACAATTTCTCATGACCTCACCATTTCCGGGTTGGATAAATCGACCGAGGTGATCGAAACGGAGGAAAAACGGGTGCTGATTTTTACCGCTCCCCGGGAAGAAACGACGCTGGACTTTAAATGCAAGAAGTATCCCCGGTGCATTTTTGCCGTTTTACTCTGCGACCGGCCGTGCGGTTTGGTCCTGAACCGGTTTTCCCTGCGCTGCCCGCTCCCTGACGGTCGCGGCTCCCCACCCGGTATCAACGTGGCCCGTCTACAGCAGGAGGAAAGCCGCGACCGTCAGGGAACGGGCGAATGTAAGGGAGCTGGTCGTTTTCATGAAATATCCCTCCTACCAATTCAATTGCTTCCTTTTTTATTTACTTGTCCCTGCTCCACGGATCGATCTGGTTGAACGGTTTGAAAGTCGTTTCCGTTTCCGAGACGAACGTCCCTCCCCTCCCACTCCCGCGCTTACGTCAGGTCGTCGATCCAGGTCAGTGCGGCCATCGCTTTCGGGAACCCGATGGTAGGAATCGCCAGAATCGTGACCTGCCGGAGTCGTTCCGGTTCGATGCCTTCCTCCAGAGCGCGGCGGACATGGGAATGAACCGCTCCCTCGGATTCGGACGCGATCGACAGGGCGAGTTTCACGAGCCGTTTAGTGTCGCCTGAAATCGGCCCGGACTCGGAGCACGCTTTGCCCAGCCGGTTATATGCGTTCCACACGCCGGGAAACGCCTGTCCGAATTCTCCTGCGGTTGCCGGTAGATCCTCGGGATCGGGTGCTACGTTATCATTCTGTTCACTCATGGGAATTTGCTGAAATAAATAGAAGACAAGATGTGAGAACGGTGAAGAACGATTAAGCGAATGCTGTTTTTCCAGCTTACTGGATTTCTACCATTTGTTTGTACCCGCCGGACTCCACGGGGTTGTATGATGGGTCTCCCGTTCAGAATATTGGACGTTTCGATCCCGGAAAACCCCGGCTGGTTTCGAACGAACCGTTGTAAATATGCAACATTAGGGGGTTGACGTTATCTCAATCGTGAAACACACGTCCTCCAACGAAGGAGGTTCCGTGTCATGAATAAATCCGTTGCGGTTCTTCCTGATACATATCCCCGGGCTTCTGCAGGTTTACTGAAACAGTTTACCTCATGGACCTGCGGAACGATTAATCTCAATGGCGGTCCGATTCAGAGCGGAATAGAAATTGCGTGAAGTTAGCGTGAACATGAATCGATGTGGAAAAGGGTTCAGGAGAATCAATGGGCAACCAACCCCCGGCACGATCGGCTCCGGAAACCGTGCGAACCGGTGGATCTCTATGTTTTTTGGGAAAAACGAGTTTCGTTTTCGATCCCATCGTTTTCGGTTTCTATCGATTCCTTCGAGTCACCGGGGCCGGGATGTTCCGAGCACGCTTCGCTCCGGAGACGGTAGAGAGGCGGGAATACAACGCAGCGTATCGACGTTTCCTGTGCCGGCCCGGCATTTCGTGTTACGTGCAACTATTCGGGACCGTGCTGATAGTACTGGTCCTGATCTTTCGTGGTTTTTCGTCCGTTCTGGTCGCACAGGGGAACGCGGATTCGACGAAGACGGAAGTTGCTGAGATGCGAGATAACCGACCGGACGTCCTGCCCGAGGATCTGCGGGTTCGGCTGTACGGTGTGGGCCACGTGTCCGCCGACCTCGTGGACGACGGATCGGAAACGGAAGAATTTTTTGCCAGCAACTCGTCCCGACTCGGTCTTCGGGGGGCGCATGCACTGACGGACACCGTTGACGCGGTGTTCCAATTTGAGTCCGGCATGGACCTGACCGGGCAGGGGGGCAACGACGGCAACGGAGGGAAGGAAGGGGACGGCAATCTGTTTACCGCACCCCGTGACTCCTTCCTCGGGCTGGTCGGGCGTTTTGGTTCATTTCGAGCCGGAAAACTCCCGGGGCTCAACCAGTGGGTGTACGACTACAACCTGTTTGCGGACAAAGTGGGGGACCTCGGCAACGTCTGGGGGGGAACCGGGTTGCCCGGCCGGGTGACGAACGCGGTGCAGTATCGATCTCCTGAATTCCACAACCTGAACGCCGGCGTCACGTATGTGCCCGACGAGGACGGCGAAGCGACGGAGGATCTTTCGATCGCGAAGGTAGATTATGTGCAGGAAGATCTATCGGTAGGCAATACACTTGAACTGGGAGCTGCGTTTGCGCACCTGCAACAGTCGCCGGGGGAACACTGGAACACCTATGCCCTCACCGCTCGATACGAATTCGACGGGTTTACGGTGGGGGGAGGGTGGCATCGGGAAACAAATATCGGCGGTCTGGACGGCAACGACCGTGATAGTCTGACGGTTGGAGGAAGTGTCCAACCCTGGTCCGATGGGACGCTGAAGACGCAGTACGTGTACAGCGCCGGTGATCAATCCCGTCTGGACGCTCAAATGGTGGCCGCAGTATACGAGCATGAAGTTACCGAACACTGGATGGTCTACGTCGCCTACGCCCGGACCTGGAACGACGCCGGTGCCACGTTTGCCGCGAACAATTACGGAAAAGGGGATGCGGTCACTCCCGCCCCCGGGAAAGACCCCTCTGCGATCTCCATCGGGCTTGTGTTCGATTTCAACATTGGATGGGGGGACCAATCTGCATTTCCGTTTTAGCGTGTGAGGGGAGAGAAGAAAAAATTACAAATTTTTGGTCGATCGTTCGTTTATCAGCGTTCATTCATTTATCCATGTTACGGAGGGTTCAGAGATGAAAAAACAACCGTTTCGATTCCATGTCGTCCTGCTGAGTGTTCTTTTCACAGCGGCCGTTTTTCTTCCGTTCGAATTGACCGCCCAAGAGGAAGATGGAGAGGTTCGGGATCGTCTTGAGGACCTCGAACAGCGGTAGGAGGAGCTGGAAGAGGAAAACCAGCAGCTTCGTGGAACGGTCGAACAGTTGAAAGAAGAGCCGAACAAACCGGTTGAAGAAACAGGAGAATCAGATCCGGACGACCTGAATGTGTACCCGTCCGATGGAAGCGGAAAACTTCGTTTTGAATCCGTCGACGGCGATTTTCAAGGACGGTTCGGCGGCCGGATCATGTTCGATTATACCGCCGGCAGCATCGACTCCAATGTAGAAACGGCCACCGGTGCCATGAATGATGGAACGGAGTTTCGGCGCGCTCGGCTGTTCACGTCGGGAGAGCTGTACCGCATCGGTTACAAGTTCCAGCTCGATTTTGCCGGTGCGCCTGATATGAAAGACGCGTACCTGGCGTTTCCGTCTCCGGTTTCAAATTCCAGCATAAAGGTTGGGAAGTTCAAGGAAGACATCAGCCTCGTGGAACAGACCTCCTCCAAGTACATTACGTTTATGGCTCGTCCGATTATGACCGAGTTTGCCGGCGGCCGTGATCTCGGCGTTCGACTCGGAGGAGATGCGGACGATGGCAATCTGAACTACGGCATCGGGACGTACCGATCCACAACCGACGATGCACTCGGACCTCACAGGGCGACGGAGATCACAAAGTGACCGGCCGCCTCGCATACGTACCCTGGAGCCGGGATGATAAAAGCAAGCTGCTGCACGTCGGTGCCAGCGGCTCCTTCGCCTCCCTCGATGGTTCGGCGACGAGCAGTGAAGATCACGAGCCGGAAGTCCACCTCGCCCCGGATTTTGTGGACACGGGAAATTTCGGGCCCACGGAAGACAGCACACGCTACGGCGCTGAAGCCGCGTTCGTGTACGACTCGTTTTCCGTCCAATCCGAGTACATGCAGAAGGGATATAGTGTGGATGGAGGATCCGACCCGGTGTTTGATTCCTGGTACATTATGGGGTCCTACTTCCTGACTGGTGAACACCGTCCGTACAGCGGTGGTTCCTTCAGTCGGGTAAAACCGAACAGCAACTTCCTCTCCGATGATGGACCCGGCATGGGTGCATGGGAAGTGGCCGCGCGGTATTCGACCATGGACCTGAACGATGCCGGAATCACCGGAGGAGAAACGGACATCATTACACTCGGGGTCAATTGGTACCTGAACCCGTCCGTTCGACTGATGGCCAACTACACCAGCGCCGACGTGACCGACGCGGCCGGCGTTCCCGGCACCGACGGCGACGGTGATTTTTTCAGTATGCGGTTCCAGATCGATTTTTAAATCAATAAAAGGTGATAACGATAACTCCTGTGGAGCCTGTTTCAAATTCGAAACGATGTTGTCCCGGCTGTGATGCAAGAAGAAGACATCCGGATTCAACCTCCACTTCAAATAGCGTTGATTCGGGCTGAACGCACCTTCATTTATAGAACAGTTATTGCTTTATGAATAGTGCAGGAGAGAAACATGAACAAAGAGTTTCAAATCGTTTCAGGTAAGGAGACAAAACCATGGCAAACCGATCAGAATGCGCAGAGACCACGGCTCATTGCAGTGAGCGAAGCGGGCTGTTGTGGGCGTTTGGAATTGTGGGGGCCGTTTTGCTTCTCATCGGAAGTTACGGTGTGTTTTCCGTTCTCGTATACGGGGACATGGGCTCGTTAACCACGCATGTACCGTGGGGGCTCTGGGTTGGTTTTTATGCCTATCTGGTGGTGCTTGACGCCGGAGTGGTGCTTACGTATTTTGTCGCTCGCCACGGGCTGGACGTGGAGGGACTGGAGGAGCTCGGGCCCCTCGTCTTTCTTACGGCGTTTGTGGCGCTGGCCGGTGCGCTCACGTCTATCTTTCATGATCTGGGTCAGCCGTTCCGGATCTGGCGAACGTTTCTGACCCCCGATTTTGGTTCCTCCATGGCGTGGATGGTCTGGTTGCACACGATTTACATGTTCTTTCTGATTGGAGGTTTGCTCGCGTATCGGTCCGGTCGAGAGGACGTCGTCAACACGCTGGCGTTTATTATCGTCCCGCTTGCCCTCGTACGGCTGGGCGTGCTGGGTACGCTGTTCGGAGGTGCTTCCGCAGGTCAGTTCTGGGGAAATTTGCTGCTGCCGGTGCTCTACCTGATTTCAGCTCTCGTGCTCGGAGCAGGCGCTCTGCTGTTGTTGCACCTCCTGTTCTCGGCGCAGTACGGCACGGATCGATACATGCACATCGCGGATCGGCTGGGACGATGGTTTTTTACCTGTGTTCTGATTGGCATATTTATCCCGATTTTCTCGTCCGTGATGCTGTTTTACCGGGGCGAACCGGCGACGACAAAAATACTGCATGAAATTATGTTCGGTCCGTACTCGTGGACCCTCTGGGTGTTTCACGGGTTCCTGGGAACGCTTGTTCCCGTTGGGTTGTTGCTCGCCCAGCTGTGGATGAAGGATCAGACAAAACGAGCCTGGAGCCTGGGCATTGCCGCGGCGTTGATGGTCATGAACTTTATCATGATTCCGCTCAACATCGTGATTCCCGGCTTTGTTCTTGATTACGATCACTACCTGAAAACCGTGGTGACGAACGAGTACTTTCCGGGCCTGGTCGAGTGGCTGGTCGTGATGTTTGTCGTCGGTTTAATGACGGTGTTATTTGCTGTTGGACAGCGCCTTGTCTGTAAACCATTCTGTGAGACGTATCTTGAATCCGCAAGCAAAGGAGGTCAGATCAATGACTGACACTAACCAGGACGAACAGAATCAGGAAGACAGAGAACAGAACGAACGCAATGAGGAGGAAGGCACCTCACGGCGAAGTTTTCTCAAGCTGGTCGGTGCTGCAGCCGGCGCCGGTGCCGCCGCGTCCGCCGGTTGCGCGAAAGCCCCGGCGGACGAACCTCAGAAAGACCCGGAGCTGAAGCACCTGAAGGGCAAAAAGATGGGCATGGTGATTGACCTTCAGCGGTGTACCGGATGTGGAGGGTGTGACCTGGCGTGCAAGACGGAAAACAACCTGAACAAAAACCATTTCTTCTCCCACCACGAAACCAAAACGGTCGGGGAGTTTCCCGACGTCCGCTGGGAGTACAAGCCGATGCTCTGCAACCACTGCGAGAAAGCGCCGTGTGAGAAAGGGTGTCCCACCTCGGCCCTGCACCGCCAGTACGGGGACATCGTTGCCCACGATCCGGAACGGTGCATCGGGTGCAAGGCCTGTATTTCGAACTGCCCGTACGGAGAGATCACGGCCCACATGGAGGAACCGCACAAAAACTGGGCGGATGATCAGCAGCTTATTCCGGAGGGAACCAGTTCCGAAATCGAAGTGGTGGAGGAAACCGGCGGAAAACGGATCCCCTACTACAACGAGGAGCGTGAAAAGTTCGGGTCCGGAAACCGGTACAAGGGCATTGTCGAAAAGTGTGATTTTTGCATACATCGACTCAAGGAAAAGAAACTGCCCGCTTGCGTGGAGCAGTGTCCCACGAATGCCCGAATCTTTGGCGACCTGAACGATCCGGACAGTAAAATCAACAAGCTTCTGAACAAGTACGGATACGAACGCCGCCAGGAAGAACGGGGCACGGAACCGAAGGTGTTTTACATCCGTGACTTTAACGGCGGTGGGTACGAATCGTCCAAAGGGTCGGTTGTCCTCGAAGAAGACGAACTCGAGGAAGAACACCTCGCCGAAGCGGAGCTGGAGGATACACCCGTCACATCGTAAATTTTTAATTAAATTAAATAAAAGAACGGAGGATACAGACATGGTTCAACAGAAGAAACAGGAAACGACGGATGTGTCTCGACGAGGTTTTCTCACGTCGGCACTGGGGACCACGGCCGGAGCCGTTGCCAATGCGGCCCTGCCGATGGGGCTCTCCACGCTCCAGGCGCAGGAAGGGGCGGATGCCGACAGCGATTACGATCCCACCTGGCGTCCATCCACCTGTCAGGGATGTACGACCTGGTGTTCCAGCCAGATCAAAATCCAGAACGGCCGGGCCGTCCGCTGCCGGGGAAACGAGCACTCGAAGGTGCAGGGGACGACCAACTGCGTCCGTATGAACATGAGCCTGCAGCAGATCTACGATCCGGACCGGCTCACCAGGCCGATGCGGCGGACCAACCCGGAGAAAGGACGGGGGGTCGATCCCGAATTCGTCCCGATCACCTGGGACGAAGCGATATCGGAGATCGCCGATCACATTATGGAACTCCGGGAAAACGGGGAAATCCACAAATTCATGTTAACCCGGGGACGGTACACGTATCTGCGTCACGTCCTTTATGGAAGCCTTCCAGAGATTCTTGGATCTCCAAATAACATCTCCCACAGCGCCATCTGTAACGAAGCCGTGAAATCCAGTTCGTTCTTCACGGAAGGCGAATGGTCCTACCGGCAGTACAACGTGACGGAAAGCCGGTACGTCCTGATCTGGGGAACGGACCCGGTGGTGTCCAATCGCGGCGTCAGTTATATGAACAAGGTCTGGGGAGACGTGCTGGATCGTGCGGAGGTCGCCGTGGTCGAACCCCGGATGAACACGACGGCCTCGAAGGCGGACGAGTTTCTCCCCGTGAATTCCGGGGAAGACGGTGCTCTCGCCACCGCCATGGCACACGTCATTCTGACGGAAGGATTGTGGTACAGGGATTTTGTCGGTGATTTTAAAGACGGTCAGAACCGCTTCGAGACGGGTAAAAAGGTGGATAAGGAAACGTTCGAGGAATCCGAGAACAGCACCGGTCTCATCGACTGGTGGAACCTGGAGCTGAACGACAAAACGCCGGAGTGGGCCGAAGAACGGGCCGGTGTGTCGGCCGACAAGATCCGGCGCGTCGCTCGCCGGTTTGGAAAGGCGGCACCACACGTGGTGTCCTGGGTTGGTGGAGGCGCCACCATGCAGCCCAGGGGCACCTACAGCGGGATGGCGGCTCATGCGCTCAACGGGTTGTGCGGATCGGTTGGAACCCGTGGCGGCACCCTGTTTACGCCCCCCGATGGCGTGGCTGAATTGCCGGATCCCTCTCCATACGTCGACGAGGTTGCTCAGAACGGCCTCGACTACCCGAAAAAGCACGGAACCGGGGACAAAATCGATCAGCGCGGCGCAAAGGATCTTCCCTCCCTCAAAAAAGGAAAATCCGGGGGCGGAGTGGTCACGAACCGGGCCGCCGACGGCATCCTCCAGGAGGACCCGATGGAAATCAAAATGTTGATCTCCTACTGGAACAACTTCTCGTTTTCGGCCCCGGAAACCAGTCGCTGGGAAAAAGCGCTGTCGAAAATTCCGTTCCACGTCACCATTGAAACCAATCCCAGTGAAACCGCACAGTTTGCCGACATCCTCCTTCCCGCAACCCATCACATGTACGAACGGTGGGGGCAGGTCAAAAGTTCGGGGAATCGATACGAAACGGTCAGTATCAACCGGCCGGTGTTTACGGACAATCCGGACGATCCCGAGGATGTTCTCGAAAACGGCCGGCTGTGGAACGTGAAGTGCAGTGAGACGGAAGTTCCCTACATGATCGCCGACGAACTGGCCGATCGCGGATTCACGAACTTGCTGGACTTTTTTGAGAACGAGTTCAAGGATCCCGAGACGGGGAAAGCCCCCGGCGACGAGTACGACGATCGTGAACTGCGTGCCCAGGCCTTCTCCCGCAACGCGTTGAAACTTCGTACCCAGCCGATGTGGGATCCGGAGGTGGAAGCCCCTCCCGGCGACGAGATCGACGGCTGGGACGAATTCCTCGAACGGGGTCTCTGGAACACCGAACAATGGGAATACCGCAACCGCTGGCCTTCCGAAGGCGGCGAGTTCCATACCGAAACCGGTAAGTTCGAGTTTTACAGCAAAACCCTGAAAAAGGCCCTGCAGAAACACGCGGAGCGTTACGATACCGACGTCGACGACATTCTGGAAACCTGTAATTACCAGGCCCGTGGGGAGCGTGCCTTTGTGCCGCACTACGAAGAACCGTTCATCCACGGGGACCCGGAGGAGTATCCCTTTGAGTTCGTCGATCATAAATCCAAGCTCAACCGGGAGGGCCGCACCGCGAACTGCGAATGGTACTACGAGTTAAACGACGTCAATCCCGGTGCCCTGCTCGGTGGAGCGGACGTGGCTCTGATCAATCCCCGCGACGCGAAGGAGCTTGGCATCGAAACCGGAGACCGGGTGAAGGTCGAGTCGCCCGTCGGTTCCATTGAGTGTTACGCCGCCGCGTGGGAAGGCGTACAGCCGGGGACGGTTGCGAAAACGTACGGAAAAGGCCACTGGGCCTACGGAGAAGAAGCCTCCGAGGAGTTCGGGAAGAAAGCCCGAGGTGGAAACAACAACGAGCTCATCCCGGCCGAGTACGATCGATTGAGTGGTTCAACCGCCCGATACGGCACCAACCGGGTGAAGGTGGTGAAGGTATGATCGATTCAAACGCCGTAGACACCAAATCCGAAACCCTCTCCCGCCGGGCGATTACCTACAAATTTCTCGTGGAATGTTACCGGGACCCGGCGGACCATGACTTCGATTTCGTGGAGGAGATGGATCCCGATACGTTGCTGCACGTGGACGGTCATGAATTCAAAGCGTCCCTTCCGGAGGACACGGAACCCCTGCGGCTCGACTACAGCCGGTTGTTCGTGGGACCGTTCGAGGTTCTCGCCGTTCCGTACGAATCCGTTTACCTGGACGACGACGAACGGTTGATGACCGAATCTACCGTCGACGTGGCCCGGCGGTACGAGGAAGATGGACTGGAAATCGGCGTCAGCGGACCGCCCGATCACATTACCGCCGAACTGGAATTCATGTATTATCTTTCGGTTCAGGAAGCCCACGCTCGACGGGAGAACGACAAGGAACGAAGTGATATCTACCGCAAACGTCAGCGAACATTCCTGCGAGATCACCTGTCGCGCTGGATCGAGGCGTTCGCCGAGAAGGTCGAAGAACATGCGGAAACGGATTTGTATACGATGCTTGGGAAAGTAACCCGGGAATTTGTGCTGGAAGACGTAACTCGCTTTATTGGTACTGTACAAGAGACAAAATAACGGCGGGCTCGAGGACAGAATAATGTACGAACGTTCAGCTCCCATCAACGGGTGTTTTAACCTGAGTCCGGCATGGATCTGACCGGTCAGGGGGGCAACGACGGCAACGGAGGAGAGGAAGGGAACGGAACTTTGTTTACTGAAGCCCGTGATTCCGTTCTGGGTCTGGTAGGAGGCTTCGGCACATTGAAAGCGGGAAAACTACCGGGGCTCAACCAGTGGGTCGCTATGGATCAACTGATCGAGGCCCTGGAACCGGCCAGGCAACAGGTTGTAAACCACGCGCTGTTTGATCGATTGTCGAACCTGGACAATGTACGGTACTTCATAAAGTACCACGTCTATGCCGTCTGGGATTTCATGGCGTACCTTAAAGCACTACAGCGTAAAGTGACCTGTGTCGACCTGCCCTGGCGCCCGAACGGAAACAGATTAACACGTCAACTGATCAATGATATTGTCCTTGAGGAGGAGAATGACCGTACACCTGATGGAGAGTTTGCCAGTCGCTTCGAAACCTACAGGGAAGCGATGTCCCGGATCAATGCGGACACCGATGGGATTGACGG
Source organism: uncultured Planctomycetia bacterium (assembly GCA_964466525.1). GTDB lineage: Bacteria > Planctomycetota > MHYJ01 > CAYXQY01 > CAYXQY01 > CAYXQY01. The sequence continues at coordinate 8,770 of CAYXQY010000047.1, read as the reverse complement.
CCTGCTGGACCGTCTCCACAACGGAGCGGATCTGACCACCGCACTTCAACACCCGGATGTACCCGATGCGAACCGATCGTTCGTTGAAACCTGGAACATCGCACGTGATCGTCAGCCCCATCGCATAGCGGCGGCGTTCACCTTTGGACGGGAAGACCTGATACCCGACATGTTCCAGTTACACGTCGAAGAACTGTATGAGGAGGCGGAGGACCAGCTCGAACTGTATCATTATTATCTCAAGCGGCACATGGAACTTAACGAGGAGGAACACAGTCCTATGTCCCTTCGCATGCCGGTTCAGCTGTGCGGGGATGTGGGCCGGCGCTGGGCCGAGGCTCAGGAGGCTGCTCAACAGGAGCTAACCTCTCGACACAGGTTATGGTCCTCGAATACTTAACCCTTGACCCTTAAGACGAAGTGAACCCGTCGAAATCTTCACGCCCCGGAAGCGGCCACGCCGGCCGCAGGCCCGGAACGGGTCGGGTGACTTGCTTCGTCTGATTCATGATCGTCACGACAAACCGGCCTGAATGGCCTGTTCGGCCGCCTTTACCTCCGCACCCCTGTGGCGCACAACGATAACGGGGGTGTCGGTCGTCGTCACGATCCGCTCCGGCACCGTACCAAACAGGACCTCGTACACGGACGGTTCGGTTTCACCCAGCACAACCAGGTCGTAGTCGTCGGACCACTCACGGATGGCACCGGCCCGATCACCGGCGCTGACGGAGGCCAGCTCAAGGACACCGGCCTTGATCCCATGATCGTAGATCAGCTCCGCTGTCGGTTCGAGCACGTCCGCATGCGCGGAGGCTTCCGTTTCCTCGTCCTCGACGACGTGCAGGAGGGTCACCTCGGCCGTGCCGTCCTGACAGAGGTCGGCAACGAACGGAGCGATCTCATGCACGTTATGGAGGCCGCGCAGCGGAACGAGAATGCGACGAAGCTGCTCCACCGGACCGGGAATCAGTACCGCGTCACAGGACTCCTCCTGGCTGACGCGTCTGATCGAGTCCAGCTTATTCTCCGTAAACATGAGGTGCGTTGCTACGTCCGCACCGGCCTCCCTGAACCGACGTGCCTCCGCGTCAAGCGCGTCCTGCGCCTCATCCCGAAACCGGTTGCGCGCCTGCTCCGGACCGATCTGCTCCGGAACCGAAAACCATCCGAGCAACACAACCCGGAGCGATGACAGCACGCGGACGAGTTCCGGTGGAAGAGGATCCGCGTCCGGAAGTTCGATGTCGACAAGTATGGACGATGGAGCAGCGGGAAGATCAATCATGACGTTATTTTTTGAAATGATTACTCCTCGTGCTAACATAACATAACATCATGCGGTCGGCAGTAAAATCCCCCCCGATGACCATCAATAGAACATCGATAAAACCCACCGGTCGGAAGCTCGACATCGACCCCGAGCACCGGAACGACCGGATCCTCCGGACACCAGATGGTCGGTTCGTGACCGTCGACAGGCGACCGATGCAAAACAATAAAGGTTACGCCGAGGAGACCGTGCATGAACAGGTGCAAAAACAAGACAACCTCAGCCGGCCCTCGACCGGCTCCTTCGCCGGGTCCCCGGTCAGATCTACCGGAATCACAAGAAAAACATTGGCACCGAACCACCTGAGCACCACCGGATCCCACGCCGAAGAGCCGCGATAATACATGTACACGGCAAGAAACGATCCGATAACGGGAACCTGATGCAACAACGTTATGAACGTGATCAAGACGATAACGTATCGGCCGGGCGCGGCCTGAAGTGCAGCGGGAAGACGACGGATCTTTTACACCGACCCATCGGAGCATGGGTCGATCACACGAACTTCACGCCATACCGATGCGGCAGTCCGTTCCTCAGCGGCCAACTTCCGGGGATCTGACGGATGGGAAGACGACACGCCAGACCGGGTTCAAATCGAAGGATGGGGCAATTAGGATATCGAATGTCGTCAACCTTGAGAGCCGGTTTCACCCCATTCTTCATGCCTCAACACGGAGGAATTACCTGATGGACTGATCGCACATCACCGTAAAGCGCAGGAACCCATTCCTGCCGGGAGGACCATCTGAACCGTGAGCTCGGACCGTCAAAATTCGGACATCCCCTACGCGGAACCCGCCGGAGAGGCCGGGAATCAGGAGGTCCATTCGGAGGAATGTCCGCACTGCAACGCCCCGGTGCCGCCGCGGGGCGACTCCTGCCCGAACTGCGGTCGGACGCTGCAGGACGAGTCCGGTGCCGGTTTTACGTCCGCCGTCGGATCTCCCGTATGGCTTGCCCTCGTCCTCGTATCAGTGACAACACTGCTGGTCGGTCTGTCTCTGTACGTGTTCAACCGCGAAGCGCCCCGGCAAGCGTCTTCGTCGTCGAACCGGTCCACGAAAGGCGTGACCTACCGTGTGGAGGCGGATGGCCCGGTATCCGTGACGTTCCGGAATCGGGACGGAAACGTCACACAGCGCGTCAACGTATCCACCCCGTGGACCTACCCGGATGACGGGGCGTCCCGTTCATTCGAACCCAAAGAAGAGCAGTACCTCCAGATCGCAGCGCAAAAAACGGAATGGAAGAAGGAGGGACGCATCCTCGTGCAGATCATCGTCAATGGAGATGTGTGGAAACAAGACCGTTGCTCGGGGAAATACTGTATGGTCGCTCAGGACGGGCTGTACCGTGATGCGGTCAAATGAGCCATGCAACCGCCGGCAGAGTGCCGCAGTAGCACCAATCTGTCTCAGTTCGAGATTCCATCATCAGTTATGACGCGCGATCCTGAATCCTCAGTCGAGGTGTCCCTTTTCCGGCGAAGCCGTCCGGAATGCGCGTCCGGAGAGGAACCCCCTGTACGGACCGACTCATGCTGCATGATACGGAACACCTGGTGATTTATGAAGGAAAGAAACCTTGTAGTGCAACGGTGATTTACCGTACGACCTCTCGACTGTTGATCAGTACGTCATCCGGAAACGTCGAGATGACGACGTCGTTAGCTCCCGGCACGTCCGACGTGTTCTGTTGTTCGTTTTTGTGTATCCGGGTTTGTATGACCGAGTCCTCGGTCTGATCGGCGTCTTTTCTTCCGGTGGTCAGGAGCTGCAAATGGACGGCCTTCCCCTCCGACGTCCAGGCGGATCATGTTCCGCCGCAAGAATACGCCAGCTCGTCCGGATGAGCGCCGACGGCGAGCACGGTGTCCACGGGACCACATCCTATCGACCGGTGGGACAGGACGGTGCACGCAATGTTTTCGGCCGTATCACGGAAGAAAAAGAGTTCGTTTGAACCAATCCTGGCACGATAATTGCACTGGTAAGAATCAGGAGGTGTCCGTATAAGATGCTTTTCACCGATGACTGAACTGGATGGAAAAATTATCGATGGGACAATTATCTTCAGAAAATAAGACGTCCACGGTTCGGCCCGTCACTGACCAACGGCGAAATCCGCATCGTCGAAATCGGTCTGGCCGGTTTCACAACTGCATGGTTCTTCCGGCACGAAACCGGCTACGTACGGCCGGTGTTGCTGCACTGTTTATCGGCGAATCGAGCGTCGGCGGTCTGGCTTGCGGACCGTGTGCTGGACCGGGCAGTTCCGGTCGACACAGCGATGAACGAAGACCGATGCATCGGATTTCGGTTCGATCAGATGGAGGAAAAAGCCCGGACGCATATTCAGACCCAACAGGACAAATAATTACGCATCATTTGTACGTTGTAAATCGACAGCAGTTCATGCGTCCGGCTCCACTTTACAGGAGAAAGCTATTGATGGAATCGGGGCGTCAAAATGATCGCTTACATATCAACAGTTTGACGCATACGTATGATGGCATAGAGTGTGTATACAATCGGCAGGCCGGAGCGATCCCCCACAGTCCGAGAAATCCATCCCAACCGTACCATGACAAATTTTATCAATAAAACCGAGGAATCGGCCCTGTTAAATCAACCGAAGACCGAGTACCCGATCGAGTATCGAAATCTTGTGATCCTCCGTCTTGCATTGAAAAACGGGCTACGGATTTCGGAACAGGTCAATCTAAAATGGAATCACATTGATCTGCCGCACCGTACGATGTTGATTGAGGGAAGGGGAAGCAGGAAAAATCGCCTGATGTGTCTCCCTGACCGGAACGCACAACTTCTGAACGGCTGGAAGCAGAAACAACAACACGCATGGAATAAGCGGTCAAACCAACCCGACTCAACGAAAAAATCCAACTTTGTCATCACAACCCTGCGGGGGCGTCAAGTTACCAGGCATTACATGAAGAAGATGGTGGCCTTTACCGCTGACGAAGCTGACATTCAGAAGCCGGTTTGTTACAAAACGCTTCGGAAAACCTTCGGCCGAAACCTGTACAGAAAAACCAAAAATATCAGGCTGGTACAGAAGGCCATGGGACACGAACATCTGGTCACCACAATGCGAACCATCGAAGTTATACCGCCCGAACTCAAAAATACCTTTGACTGGAATAAGCAACCGGAGACAACCGGCCGTGATGCTCATCCTGTTTCATGACGATCGCAGGAAAGAAGATACGGGAACTGAAGGGCAGGAGGCAAGCCCGAACTCCTGAACAGGAGGGGCATTTGACATTGAGCCTTATCAGGGACCACCCGAAACGCCCGGTGAATCAGCAGATGAGTAGAGCAGGTCAAACTCGTTGTGGTGTCCGGGATATCTTACGGAACGGGAAGGACTTGTAATTTGCAGGTTTCTCAATCAAAATCACCACCTTCAGATGAACGGGCCGGCGGGGAGGTTTACGGATCCTTCGAACCTCTGAAGCTGAAACAATCCCCCACGATTCGAAACAGAACACGTGAATAACGGAACTGCATGAGCAATCTTGAAGTTGTTGTCCGGATTATCGGCGGCCTGGTGCTGCTCGGTTTGAACGCCCTGTTCGTGTCCACCGAATTCGCCCTGACACGGCTTCGTCAGTTCGATCGGGACGACCTCGGTCACCGCCGCACCCTGTCCCTCGCCTGGAACATGACCGAACAGCTGGAGATCTACCTCACGTCCTGCCAGGTCGGGATCACCCTGACCAGCATCCTGCTGGGTGTGGTGTTCGAACCGGGGGTGACCGAACTGATTCATCCACTGACCGCGGAGCTCGGTTTCGGAATAGCAAACACCCGCCTGATCTCCGTGGTCGCTTCGGTGGTGTGTATTCAGCTTCTGCACACGGTCTGGGGCGAGCAGACCCCCCACGTATCTCGGTGTGGAAAAGCCCCTCGAGGTGTCCGCCCTGTTCGCCCCGGTTCTATACGGTTGGACGTGGCTCGCGTATCCGGTCATCTTCGTCGGGGACCACCTCGCGAAGGCGACGCTCCGCCTGATGGGCATTCAACTGACCCGTTCCTGGACCGACGAGGGGGAGGAGAAAATCCAGAGCCGGGCCGACCTGCGCGAGCATCTCGGACGCCTGTTGAGCGAAGGAGAACTCTCGGACGAGCGCCGGAAGGAGGTCCTGAATGCACTGGATATCGAAGCCCGCACCACCCGCTCCATCATGATTGACCGCTCGGACATCCGGGCAATCCGCGTGGACCGATCGTTTGAGGAAAACCTGGAGCTGATTGACGAAACCCGTTACGCCCGGTACCCCCTGATTGACAACCATCCGGACCGATTTCTGGGCATCATCTACCTCCCCGCTCTCCTGCCGAACATCAAGGCCCTTCGCAATGGTTCCCTTTCCTGGCAGGAGATCGCCGTGGAACCCATGTCCGTCCCGGCCGACCTTCCGGTCAGCGAACTCGTCGACCGGTTTCAGGCGGAACGACAGGAAATGGCGATGGTTACGGAGGGGGAGAATGTGGTTGGGCTGGTCACGTCCACCGACGCCCTTGAAGCCATTATCGGCGAACTCCGCGACCCGTACGACTAACACCGTCCGTAATCCGATTTCCGACGCCCCTCCCCACAAGCCGGCACGCACCCTCGCTGATCTCTTCCACCGGAATGCAACGGAGCAAGGTGTCCCAAATCCCGGAATGGGTGCCAGGTCCTCCCCGAAGCGACACGTCATACGCCTCGATTTCCTCGCCGTCGTCGGTCCGCTTCGTCGTGCCCTGAAGTCCGATGTTCCCCATCCAGTGCCGTGCACAGGCGTGTGGACAGCCATCCAGTTTGACGGTTACCCCGTCTTCAATGTCCGACCCGAACCGGTCGTCCCGTTCCTGCAGGACGTCATGTGCCGAAGAGGATGGACCGGATGGGCGTATTCACACCACACTCCTGTACGTCGACGGTCGTTTGCCCCGGTAAATTCCATATAAACTCCGTACCAACTGAAGCAAACCTGTCATAAACGGCAATCACTTCGCAGCATCACCGTCCCCAACAAGGTTCCAAACGTCTCTGACAACTTCGTAGCCGTCAGGCAAAAACCGTAAGGGAACCACCGACAACAAGGAGAAATTCTCAGGAGAGGGTCATCCGGTAACAGCATGGCCGCTCCCCTGTTGCCCTGTTTGCAAATTTCCCCATGGTCAATGAACTCCGCTAACGACCGCACTTTTTCCAGAATTTTGAAATTTGCTCCTCCACTCCCGGGGCTCAAGCAGATTATTCCGTCAGGACTGTGGCGTCCACTGGTTCTCAACCTTCTCGTGGAGGCTTCCGCGAAACGTTTCGCAAGTTCTTTCCGACAGCACATGTGCAGATCACTATTCGGCCCCTTCGATCAAGGGTGACATATTGTTCATTCTTGCAACATTGAACTGTTCTAACTGTTTTAATTTTGCATCAAACGGACCCCGGTCAACGATTCGAGATAAGGAACGTATTCCTTTTGTCATACAAAATACGATGTTTTCGTTCCCGGTATCCCTTCCTGATCTTGACCAGTTGCATCAAACCAGTTCTTTCGTACTGAGCTAAACATCTAATTATGCTCAAGATCGCCCGGAAACGAGGGTTTTACCGTCCCTGCGCCTCAAATGCCTCGTTATCAGGAGTGAACGATTCTCCTATTTTGCTTCCTCGATGTTGTACCGGATGTTGAGGAGCAGTGGACGCATGGAACAAAAATTGCTTCCTTAGATACTACAGGATCGGTGTCCTTTACCTTTACGTTTCGATTTGCAATGTTCTGCTCCGTATCAAATCGAACGTAGTAACGGAACATTATAGTGTTCTAAATGAAATGATATGAACGAAACAACAACCACATTAAACGTGGACCTGGATGTGCTTGAATCCTACGACACCGCCGGTCCTCGCTACACGAGTTATCCGTCCGCCCGGCAATTTGACGACTCGATCGGCCGGGAGGAACTGCTTTCACGAATCGACGCGTCAAATGGTTCCGGGGCGAACGAACAATGTTCCCTGTACGTACACATTCCGTTCTGTCCGAATCGCTGTTTGTTCTGCGGTTGCCATACGTTTATCACCCGCGATCGGACCCGAATCGCGGACTACCTGGCGAACCTCTACAGGGAAATTGGACTGCTCGGCTCCCTCATGGACCCGGATCGGAGCATCGGTCAGCTCCACTGGGGAGGCGGTACCCCTTCGTACCTGAAACCCCACGAAATCCGGGGTCTAATGGATGAAATCACCGGCACGTTTTCGATTTCCGAAGACGCGGAGATCAGCGTCGAACTGGACCCGCGAGGCATGTCGATGGATCAGATGCAGGCACTCAACGAAGCCGGGTTCAACCGGATCAGCGTCGGGGTGCAGGACTTCAACCCGGCCGTGCAGGAAGCCATTAAACGAAAACAATCCGCCGACGAAACGGGCCGGGTCATTCACTGGGCGCGGAAGTCGGGTATGGACAGCGTCAACATCGATCTGATTTACGGACTGCCCCATCAAACCCCGGAAACGTTTCAGGAAACCCTCGACCGGGTACGTACGTTCAACCCCGACCGTCTGGCGGTCTACAACTACGCTCACGTGCCCTGGATGAAGCCCCATCAGCGGGGCATAGACGAGGGTGCATTGCCGGATCCACGCACCAAACTGCGCCTCCTGAAACAATCCGTGGAAACCCTGACCCGGGCCGGCTACCGGTTCATCGGAATGGACCATTTTGCGAAACCGGACGACGAACTGAGTCAAGCGCAGGAACGGGGAACGCTGCGACGAAATTTCCAGGGGTATTCGACAAAAGCGGGCCTTGACCTATTTGGCCTCGGGGTGTCCGGCATCAGCGCCATCGACGACCTGTATGTGCAGAACGCGAAATCCTCGTCCATCTACCGGTCCCTGCTCCAGAACGACGTTCCGGCAACCGTTCGCGGCTATGAACTGACCGCAGAAGATGAGCTCCGCAGGGACGTCATCATGGAACTCATGTGCAACCTGAAACTGCATAAGCCCCAGGTCGAAGCAAAACACAACATTTATTTCGATCGGCACTTTGCAACGGAACTGCGTCGCCTCCGGTCGTTTAAAACGGACGGACTGCTCGAGCTGCAGCCGGACACCATCCGCATCCGACCGGAAGGACGGCTCGTCATTCGAAACATCTGCATGGTGTTCGACGAATACCTGGAACCGGAAGAGGATCGCACGTCGTCCTATTCGCGCACCGTGTAAAGATGGTTTCGAAATAAAAGCACTGCCTGCTGTACTGTGCCTGTTTCGATCTCATGTTCCGATCATGAAATACGTCCAGGAGGTTTCCCCTCAGCAAAGAAGCAAAGAACCCGGCAATGAGCCCTAGGAGCCTGCTGAAAAACCCCCCGCTTCGTCAGTAGAATGCAATTTTGATCTCCGTCGTGC
>CAYXQY010000046.1:0-22831 GCA_964466525.1 uncultured Planctomycetia bacterium | reverse complement strand
CGGAAGATGATTTGACGGTGCCCACCGTCTCAACGGTCTGGGCGGGGGCAAACTGGCACGAACGTGAAGCGTATGATATGATCGGGATACGGTTTGAAGGACATCCATACATGAAACGCCTTCTCTGTCCGGAAGACTGGGAGGGATACCCTCTCCGAAAAGATTACGAGGTTCAGGAGTATTATCGAAATGTGCGCGTGCCTTATTAACTGGACATGAACATTCCGTCCTGATTCACGCCTCAAATCCTACTGACGAAAAATGAACGTTCTCACAACCTACGTTCGAAATGTCTTCGACATGTTCTTCAGTGTTTGTGGCGCCATGGGCATGGGTCTTCGGACCCTGACCCGGCCCAGCGTAACGATAAACTACCCCCGCAAGGAGGAGTGGGACGTGCCGGATGGTTCCCGCATGAAACTATACAACAACATCGACGACTGTATCGGATGTTATAAATGCTCCCGTATCTGCCCGACGGATTGCATCGAAATTGAAACCATCAAAGCACCGGATTCAGTTGATCTGGGAAAAGCCAGTACCGGAAACCCGTTGAACTTCTGGGTGCCAACGTTCGATATTGACATGGTTAAATGCTGTTACTGCGACCTTTGTACCACGGTCTGTCCGACCGAATGCCTCGTCATGACGAAAGCATTTGAGGGAAGTGCGTACGATCGGGGCAATCTGATTTACCACTTTGGCAACGTGGATTCCGAAGAACGAGAAGAAATTAACGAACTTCTTGAGGAAGATCAGGGAGGTGGAACGGCCACTGCTCCGGAAGAGTCCGCTGGATCCGCAACGGAAACCGAGTCAGGTTCATCGGAGCAACCCTCCAGTATAATGGGGAAACTTGTTCCCGAATCACTCGAGGGCTTACCGGTCAGGGATCGAATCAAAGCCCGGCTGATCAGCCGAGGAAAACTTGACGAGGATCTGCCCGAAGGAGTGGAACTGGACGAATCCCGTGCACCGGCCGGTATAGGAACTGCAACTGAAGAGACCGGAAATGGTGGAGGGGCACCGTCAAAATCTCAGGAAGAAACATCCCCCGAAGCGTCTGCCGAAACCGCAACTTCCACTGAAACGAAAACATCCTCCGACGCTACTGCCCCTGCTGAAGAGGAGGAAGAGGAGCACACCGGTACCCCGGCGGAAGAGGGCGATACTGAATCGACGGGAGGATATGAACGGGATCCGGACCAGCCACTTCGCGACCGTGTTCGAAACCGTCTTGAAGCACGCGGGAAGCTCTAATCAAGTCGTTCAAGTAAACAACGAATACCGCTTCCACATAGATAAATCATCATCAAGCGGAAGCAAGCATCCCGTCATGGTTCGGAATCCCACTCATACGGTACCCCTTCCCCAACCGAAACTTTTCAACCTTCCCTTGCTGAACATCGTCTCATCCATCACATCCTGAAACTGTGAGGATCCCCGGATGAGTTCGTCCCGGGTGAACATATCCGGGATATCCTGTTTCCCGGAGTGCGTCGCACGACACCGAAATTTCGTGTTTCCGTGCCTTTACAGAAGATGAAGGGAAATGGAGGGGAAATGGATCACAATGAACGTCACAGCTGTACTGTAATTCGTTACGAACCAGCTTTCACAAGGTATCGAGGCTGAATAAACGCTTCCTCGATCAGTTTTTGTCGTAGGTTTTCAAGTTTTTCCTGTCGCTTGCGCTGTTCGATCTGGCTCCTGATTTCTTTCTGTACTTCAGGGTTTGACAGCGGTTTCTGTTTGGCCTTAATTAAACCGGTTCGCTTAACGATCAACACACGGTTGTCAGCAACCAGAACACGTATCTGTCCGTCCTGAAACGATCCATGAAAAAGCAGATACTGCACCGGTTTCAGGAACTCTCCCTTCTTCGTCCAGTCGAAACTGCGTGTATGTTCCGGATCAATGTCGTTGTACGCATCGACGAGGGATTGAAAGGTCGCCCCTTCTTCCAACTGTGATCGAACGCCCCGCACCTGTCGAAGTCGCTGGTCCCGCTGATCCGCTGACGAAAACGGGAAGCTGATGACGTGTCCTTTGACTTTTGCCTCTTCGTAAAACTGCAGCTTATTGTTTTCGTAATAGGCCTTCATCTCCTCCGGTGGGACGAAAAACGAATTCTTATCCTCACGAAACGTCTTTTGAAAAAGGCGTTTGTTGAGAAGGTTCGTCTTCAACTGACGCTTCCACATGTCAAGTGTCAACCCCTGCTGACGGAGTTGAGCGATAAATCTGCCCCGGGAACCGGCCTGCTCGATTTGCCGGTCAAGAATCTCCTGTACTTTTTTCTGCGGAACACTCAGTCCCCTCTCTTCTGCTTCCTGTGTCAGCACTTTCTCCTTGATCATAAAAGACACACTTTTGAAGAAGAGTTCACGCTGTCTCTTTCGAAATTCCTGCCTGGAAAGGTTCCGCGCCATCTGTCGCAACCTTGGACGAATACGACTCAATACGTCCGAATGAAGGATGACGTCGTCATTTACCTGTACGAGCACACCGTCGCCGGCCCGAGAAGGGGGACCCCCACCGACCCGCCCCTGCGCAGTAAGAACAGATGGAACCAAAAATGCCATGCTGACAATCAGTAGCCAACGAAAGACGGGCTGAACGTTTCGTGATCCGGACATGATGGTGAGACCTCTCATTAAATCACTTCAAAATAAATTCAGAAACCATCGAACGGACAGAAGAAGACGGCTACCGGGTGACGATGTAAAACCGAAGTTCGTCAGGAGAACGAGTTGTGGGGAAGAGCGTGAAGGTCGTCGAGCCGATCCAAACTGGAAATGCTCTTCCGATAACAACGATTCGGCTCGATAACATACGGTCGAGAAGAACACCAGAACGACCCTATGTTTCCGTCAAAGGTGAAGGTTACTGACTGTGACCTTACGTCACTCCGATCATCGAAATCTGCTTATACGGACGTTGTGAAAGCTTATCGACAACCGCCCTCCAATTATATTCTTCCACCAACCGTGTTATCAACCGATTTGTGTGATACGCCCCTTTCGTTTGACTTTCTTCTGATACCGGACGGAGTGATATTCAGTAACATCGAACCACAGCATGGTCTGATTTCCTGCACACCATTGCTAATCAGGCCGTATTTTCGTTTAATATGAATCATACATTTTACGTTCAGGACCTTCTCTCTCCATGGGGAAAACCCGGCAATCAAATTAAGCCAGGCACGAAAATGAACTCCTTACTGAATCGAATTTACGATAAATTCCTTTTTTTTCTCCATTTCTTCAAAAATCCAATCAAATTATCCACCCCTATGACGACCTGTAGCGGGATACACGAGAAGATCAAAGAACAGGTCAAGAAAAACCAGCCGAAACGAATCATTGAACTGGGCGCCGGGGTTGGGTCGGTGACGGAACATATTCTCGACGCCATGCCCGAGAAGGGGGAGCTTTTATGCATTGAACAGGAAAAAAAATTCTGTGATCAGCTCGGAAGTCGTTTCGAGGATCGTGTGACTGTTATCAATGGTGATGCACTTGAGCTTCTTGAACTGGTTCAGGATACCCCGTGGGAACAAGCGGACGCAGTAATTTCAACTGTCCCGTTAATAATCGACGATGCGGACGCGTTATGTGAACAGATTCGTGAAGTTCTAACCGATCAAGGACTGTATCTCCAGGTGGCCAACCTGCCGGGCCCCATGAAAAAACAGTTCAGGATCAAAAACAGCTGGTTCTTTCCCACAAACATCCCGCCCGAACGATTACACCTGGCCGACAATTCCGGCAATCCCACGGGCCAACCACTTGACTCAGAGGGCGTCTCTCTTGACTGATGACATGCCAGAACCACTGGGACCGGAATTCCTTGAACCGATCATCCTTGTGTACTGGATTGGATACGTATTCATGCTGAGCGTATTACTCGCGATTGCACTTACGGCAATTCACGTTTTTACGGATCGTCTTCCTCTTATTCTCGTTCCCGTCCTCCCCGTTCTGGTACTGGTGGCCGGAAGCTCATACAGCTGGTTAAAATATCGCTCCTGGTCCTTTGAATTACAGAGTGACGGCCTGCATCTATCCCGTGGTGTGATCATCAACGTAGACACACATGTCCCATATATCCGGATTCAACATATCGATACCCAGCGTGGACCGGTTGACCGCCTTCTCGGCATCTCTTCAGCCGTTATTTATACCGCCGGTTCCCGGGGAGCAGATGTACTAATCCCCGGGTTAAAAAAACAGCGTGCAGCGGAGCTTCAGGATCAGCTTCGGGGAATTATCAAAGAAGAAGAATACCGTCTGATGGACGCCGTATGAGACTTCATCCCTTCTCTGTCCTGTACCAACTCCTCGCCGGACGGGGCTGGAACGTTATGAACTTCATCTTAAGCATTCTCCTTATCGCCCCATTTCTCGTTACCCCCGGTTCTGAAAACGGTTCCTACCGGCGTCTTCTCTTCGCCATCGCCGGTATTATTTTCATCTATGTGATGTATGTGATCTGGGAGGTTCTTTATTACTATTTCTTCCAGTACGATCTTACGGACAACCATATCCAGATTCGTTCAGGCGTGTTTTTCAGAACGGAACGAGAGATTCCGTTACATCGTATTCAGAACGTGGATATCAACCGGGGAATTTTGCAGCGTCTTCTTGGGTTGTCCGAACTGCGGATTGAAACAGCGGGAGGGACCGATACGGAACTGGTGCTGCAATGTGTGTCCGATGAGAGGGGAATAAGACTTCGGGAGCAGCTCCGCCGTCACCGCCGGACTGGTTCTGAAGAACCACAGTCTCAGGAGGAGAAGTCGGGAGGGGCCCGTCCATCGTTTCGATACAGGTTGTCCGGTGAGTCCTATGTCTTGCTGTGCCTGTTTTCTTTAAACCGGGGCGTGTTCTCGTGGTTTCTCTTTTCGATTCCGGTCGTCCTCATTTTCGGTCTGCAACTGATGCCCGGGGTGTTTCTGGGCGGTCAATTCGTTCTCCTCCTGTTTGTTCTTCTTTTTTTCCTGTTTTCAACGTTCGCTGGATGGAGTGCGGCGGCCCTTATGACGTTTTCAAAATATTATGATTTCTCATTGTCAATTCTGGGGAACTCCCTACAGTTCGAACGAGGCCTTCTGAACAGACGGAGCGGCAGCATTCCACTCGGTAAAATACAGAAGTTAATCATTCAGGAAAACCTCTTCATGCGATGGTTCGGCTTTTGCAGTCTGGAAGTCATAACAGCGGGATACGGACCCGGAGAATCGTCCAATCGAGAGGCCGTCATCCCGCTGGCACGCAAACCGGAAGCACTCAGGGTGGCCCGCCGTATTACTTCCTTCCCCCCCCTTCAGCTCGATCATGCACCGGTACGAACCCGTTATAGATATGCCTTTCAGCACACGTTTCTGATTCTGATAACAACGGCCGCTATGTTTCTGGTGTTTCTGGTGACCGGATTGAATACACATCCGATCGCTCCTGTACGTTTCCTCTGGCTTTTACCCCTTTCGTTACTCCCGGGTGCACCGCTTACCGCATATTTGAAATGGTATCACCTCGGTGTTCAGCTCATGGAAGAGTATTGTGTGTTCAGAAGAGGATTCTGGAACCGATCGACCACAATCGTTCCCTATTATCGTGTCCAGACAACAATTTCCTCCCAATCCATCGTACAGAAGTACTGGAACCTGCGGTCTCTCGTGGTGGATACAGCAGGTTCATATGGGTTGATACGTCAGGATGCAAATGCCACGGACTTCGATGAAAATACCATCAGCGATATGGAATCGACCGTTCGATCCCGTTTCCGCCGAAGTCTTGCCGAACATCGAAAACAGCAATTGACGAACAGGAAACCCAGCCGAGAAAACACGGATGCTTCCCGGTGATCTTCCGAGGAACCCTCTTGATTGGGCCTCCCGTCTTATCCGGTATGTTGTTCGGGCATGGAAAGAGAGCCCCTCAATGAGCTTATGGAGGGAATGGACGCCGAGTTCATCTTTTCTCGAAGATACGAAATTATCTGGTTCGGACGTTCAGCATCCACGAACGTGGCGGTCCCCACCTGGATGGCCGTGGCCCCCGCTACAATAAAATTCAGCACGTCGTCAGCGTTCATGATCCCCCCTATGCCGATAAGTGGAATGTCGACGGCTTCACTTGTCTCCCAGACCATTCGTTGAGCGACAGGCCGAATAGCTGGTCCAGAGAGGCCACCCAGTCCCGCGCCAAGCTGTGGTTTCTGCTCTCGCCAGTTGATTTCGAGGGCGACGAGTGTGTTAATCAGTGAGAGCATGTCCGCCCCGGCCTCCTCCGCAGCCACCGCCGTGTCCTGAATGCTCGTCACATTTGGACTCAGTTTGACGCTTATCGGCAGGTTTACCTCCGCGTTGAGGGCCTCTGTAAGTTCGTACGTCATGTCAGGATCCATTCCGAAGCACACCCCTCTTGCTTCGGTGTTCGGACAGGAGTAGTTCAGTTCGAGGGCATCAATTTGCCCGTCCGAAGCTTCCTCGATTCCCGATGCAACCCGCACAAATCCTGAAACGGAAAACCCGGCGACGCTGGCGATGACCGTTGTCTGAAGGTCAGCCAATCGTGGAAGATACGTTTTCGTGAACTTCTTCAATCCGGGGTTTTCCAGCCCGATGGAGTTGATCATCCCGGACGGAGTTTCCACCACTCGTGGCGGCTGATTTCCCTCACGGGGTTCAGGTGTAACACTTTTAAGAACGATCCCACCGAGTTCGTTTACGTCGACGATCTCCCTGAGTTCTTCTCCATATCCAAATGTTCCGGAAGCGGTAAGCACCGGATTTGACAGGTCCAGACCGGGAAGGGAGACGGTCAGATCCGTTTTTTCCGAACCGCCCTTGTCTTTCATAAAATGATCAGACCCACAATCGTCTAACGTACGGGTGACGGTGAAAAATTTGCTGACGCTGAGAGTGGACACATCCTACCATATTTTTCGAACATCCGAAATGCGTGATGGATCAGTACACAGAATACATTTCGCCCGTTGTTAGATTAGCCGAACCTAATTATTTGCTATTTCAGGTCGTTTCCTGTAGGATTATTTCAAAGAATGATGATGTTCTTGATGATTTAACAAATCTCCCATGGGTACGGATACGCTCGAACAGCAGTTAAAGAAAAATAGTCGCGAGGGAGACCTTTACGAGACCCTTGAGAATGGAGATATCCGGTGCTACGCCTGCGGCCATCGCTGTCTGATCAAAGAAGGCCTTCCCGGGATCTGTAAAGTTCGATTTAATGAGAACGGCACACTGAAAGTCCCTCATCAATACGTGGGGGGGCTCCAGTGGGATCCCATTGAAAAGAAACCTTTCTACCACGCCCTTCCAGGTAGCAGTGTGTTGAGCTTCGGGATGATGGGCTGTGACTTCCACTGTTCCTACTGTCAGAACTGGATCACCTCGCAGGCCCTCCGTGATTCAAATGCCGGTGCACCCGTGCAGGAAATGTCCTCTGATAATCTCGTCGATGTTGCATGTGAGCGCGGGGCTGATTCGATCGTCAGTACCTACAACGAACCACTGATTACAAGTGAATGGGCCCGGGAGGTTTTTTCTACTGCGCGCAATAAGGGATTGCTGACCGGATATGTTTCCAATGGGAACGGTACGGAACGGGTTCTGGATTACCTGGAACCGTACGTGGACCTCTACAAGGTCGATTTAAAGAGTTTTCGCGAAAGTACGTATCGGGAACTGGGCGGGGTCCTTGAAAACACGCTTAAGACCGTAAAATTACTTCACGAAAAGGATTTCTGGCTTGAAATCGTCACGCTTGTGGTGCCCGGCTTCAATGATTCTGAAGACGAATTGAGGGACATCGCCGGTTTTCTTGCGGACCTGTCGCCCGATATTCCATGGCATGTCACCGGGTTTCACAAGGATTATGAGATGCAGGATAAGGACAACACCTCACCTGAAACGCTTGTCCGGGCCGCCGAAATTGGTCGGGAAGAGGGGTTGAACTTCGTGTACGCGGGGAATCTTCCAGGGGAGGTCGGCGACTTTGAAAATACGTACTGTCCGGATTGTGAGTCCCTCCTTGTCGAACGTTACGGGCACGAAGTTTTTCAGCATCGCGTAACGGATGAAGCAACTTGTCCCGAATGTGGGCGGGACATCCCCGGCCTCTGGTCTGAACAACAGGTTGGATAACCCTTCCTTATAATCGTTATCTCTTATGATCCACCCGTCCCGACATTCCCATTACTGCGTTAATTTTTTATTTTTTCTCTGGAGTCCTCACGACGCTCTAATACAAACGGATCAGATGGTGTTCCACCCAATCACCCAACGTACGAATTAGGTAGACATTGACGATAAAATAGGCAATCTGACGTTGCTTTTTGACTGTTCTGCCCATGATGGGCCGATGAATGCGTACGATATGAAGACAACGTCCTTTTCCGTAATCTTCTGGATATCTTACCACGTTGACGGAGTTGATCAATGAACGTTGACCGGTCGAATCAGAACGAGGAACCCGCTGAACAGGAGGAGGAGCCAGCGTACGAACGGGGAAGCAAGCATCGGTCTCCGGAGTATGGGGTCGACCTGTTATTTTTAAATCGCTGGTCGCCCCGTGCTATGTCCGGTGAATCGATCAGTGAATTCGAGTTCATGTCCCTGATCGAAGCTGCCCGTTGGGCGCCCTCTTCGTACAATAATCAACCCTGGCGTTTTCTATATGCGTTTCGCGAATCGGAACACTGGGACACCTTTTTTAACCTGCTTGGGGAGTTCAACAGGTCCTGGGCGAAGGACGCATCCGTGCTTATGGTGCTCACCTCGAAAAAAACGTTCGACCACAACGATGAACCATCCAGAACACATTCGTTCGACACGGGCGCAGCGTGGGAAAATCTTGCACTTCAGGGCGCGAGGAACGGACTTGTCGTACACGCGATGGAGGGCTTTAGTTACGACAATGCTCGCGAAGACCTGGGAATCCCCGACAATTACAGCGTGGAAGCCATGGTGGCAATCGGAAGGCCGGGAGATCCGGAAGACCTGTCGGACGACCTCCAGGAACGAGAAACTCCTTCCGGTCGAAAACCGATCAGCGAAATTGCAATGGAGGGACCTTTTAACGGGTGAACTATCGCACATTACGCTGTTTCCCGGGGGTTGTCACGAAATCGATCCCCGATCTTGGGTTGATATCCGTTGACGAAGTCACCGGCCGGCATCGACGATTTATTTTCCGGTTTCAGTCGCTCCACCTTAAACCCCCCGTCTCCTGTTTGTACGATTACCCCGTCCTCTTCGATGTCTCGAATTGTGCCGGGGTCCTCTGAACAGTCCTTTTCCTTAACGGGCGTGCCCCAGTCGATGTGAACCCGAAGCAACTCGTCGCGCCGGCCCATCTCAAGCCATGAATACACGCCGGGCCACGGCTTCAGGGCACGTAACTGCTGATAAATTTCGTTCGACGTCTTCTTCCAGTGTATCCGTCCATCTTGTTTCGATAGAAAGGAGGTATACGTCGCCTGATCATGATCCTGCTCCCGAGGTTGCACCGTTCCTTCTTTATATTGCTGTATGGTTTCCAGCAGGAGAGAAGAGGATTCCTCAAATAACCGCCGTCGAAGTTCACCCGTGGTTTCATCCGACTTTATTCCTGTTCTCTTCTGTTGAAGTATCGGTCCATGATCCATCTTTTCGTCCATCTGAAAAATTGTGATTCCGGTTGTATCGTTTCCATCAAGAATAGCACCTGCCACCGGCGAGGGGCCACGATAACGCGGCAAATAACTTGGATGAATATTGATTGCGGCTTCAGAGGGAACCTGTAGCAGTTCCCGGGTAAGAATTTTTCCGAAACTCGCGACGACAATAAAGTCCGGCTCCTCGTCGGACAAACGATCAACCGCCGCCGGGCTATTGATGGAATCCGGTTGATATACATCCAGGCTCATGTCCTGCGCGGCTGTTTTTAATGGTGGTGCTTCAACCGATTGCCCTCGACCACTTGGCCGATCGGGAGGTGTGATGACCAGACATACCTCGTGTCCGGATGCAACAAGTGTTTCAAGGGGCGGGACGACGTAATCTGGAGATCCGGCGTAAATAATGCACATTAGTCAATATATCGTATAAACTTACTTCAGTGAAGATCGATACAGTTTGAACATATACAAAAAGCAAGAAAATTTCTTGACTTCTTCAGTACCTTATGGTATCAAAATGCTGTGGTGTTATCCATATCCTATTCAGGGCCGTACTGCCTGACGTCATGTTTCTGACTTTTTTTTCTGAATGTACTCATGAGTAGTCGTTCCGGACAGAGTGAATCCGCACTGGACCAGGAACCATCTTCCGTATCCTACAGGGAAGAGATAGAATCGATCCGGTGCAGGATATTTTCGATGGACCTCCCCACATTTACATTTTTCAGGCAATCGGTGGCTCCAAACTTTATTCTGCATAAGAAGTCCGGAATGTTTGTCGCGGTGAATGAGGCTTTTCTGAAGGTTACCGGCTACGAACGTCGGAAGCTGCGCAACGGTTCGATTCGTGCAGACGATATTCTCCTTCCCAGCAATCAGAGTCTCCTGAACCAGACACAGGATTCAACCAGCTTCTCTGAGGATCAGGAGATCGACACAACCGCTCTGAGACCGGATGGCGATACGGTGCCGGTACGTATAAGACTCACGGAATCAAACGTACAACAGCACGAGGTACTTTACGGAACACTACGAGAAATCAAAGATCAGAAGGACAAAGAGCAAAACTTACGGGACCAACTTAACGAAACGGTACAGGCGAACAAACGGATCCTGGCTCTTACTGAAAAAATGAAACAGGTTCCGATTCTCACGTCAGACCTTCTGAATGAGAAAAAGGAAGAAGAAATTATGCGTCGTGCCCGGGAACAACTATGCAAGCGTGCAGGACTGAATTACCAGGACGTGGAGTTTTATCTGTTTGACGAATCCGAAGATCGGCTTACCTCTGTTTTATCGGAAGAGGAGGAGAACGGCTCGATTTCCCTTGATTCCGGTCATCCAGCTCTGGAGGTGGCGACCGGGGAGAAAAAATTCAAACGAACCGAAGAAAATGTATTCTTCCTCCCGCTCCGCGGGGAAGACAAGAATTTCGGGATCGTCAAAATCACGCTGCATCCCAACGAGCGACAATTGATGGAAGGAAGTCAATCCGCATGGAGTGGTTATCAGGAAACACTTATTACGTTGAGTGACCTGCTGGGATTGATACTGCAGAACCGTCGTCTTTACGAAAAGGTCAGGCAGGAATCGATTCACGATGAATTGACCGGACTCTACAACCGGCGCCACTTTAACAGACAACTTAAAAAAGAACTGTATCGCGCGAAACGCTACGGAAATCATCTTTCTCTGATCATCATTGACATCAACGATTTCAAGGAAATTAACGATCGATACGGTCATCAGGAAGGGGATCGTATGCTCAAGCAGATCTCAACGGTTTTTAAGCAGAACTTCCGTGAATCGGACGTTGTATGCCGGTATGGAGGGGATGAATTTGGGTTGATTCTTCCGGAAACGTCCAGCGAGGATGCCATTCACAAGTCAGAAATGATGCTCGAAAAACTGGAAAACACCGAATTTACCGTGTTTATCGGGAAAAATACGGAACGGGATCTACAGATACACGTGAGCATTGGTATTAGCTATCTGCCCCGGTCTGAAGAAGAGGATACGGATCTGGATCCTGATCATAATGAACTGCTGAAGGCAGCGGACAAATGCATGTATCGGGCAAAGATATCCGACGATGAGTCGATCGTCTGTTACAATCCCTCCGAATATTTCCATACACCCTCCTGATACGTCGTGTTAAAATTACAGGAGAGACATACGGTCCTGTTCGATGTGCGAATCTTCCATCGCACGTAGATATTTCAGAAAGCACGCTGGAACAAAGTTGCGACGCATGCTTCGTCCGTACAGTAACCAGGCACAGGTTTGTGGGAATACTCCGAACGAAGGATCTTGATTTCGTTAAAAAATAATTACCATTCCGTTCCCCGAATCGTTGATCGGGTACTTCTTACAGGTATCACTGTAATCGTCGCCGTGCCGGCGACGTGTTTACGATGGCCTCTGACTTCTGCTCTCGGTAAAACGTTTGATTCCGTGTGATTGATAAACTAACATTTGTCCGTTCAATATCATCTTATCACGTATATTTTATGTCAGAATAGGACAATGGCCAGACGTTGTGACATTTGTGGAAAGGGTCCTGACCGGGGACGACAATACGAACGCCGCGGGAAAGCAAAGGAAAAAGGTGGGGTCGGGGAACGGATTACCGGAAAATCCAAACGAACATTTTATCCGAACCTGCAAAATGTGCGGGCTTATATAGACGGAGAGACGAAACGGATAAAGGCCTGCACCACCTGCATCAAATCCGGCCGCGTCACGAAACCCCCTCTCGACTGACTGAATTTCCCCACTTTTGCTCTACCGCTTCCCGATTAGGTTTCTCTTCAGGATCACTCAGACTTTAACGAAGGCCTGAAGGGGAAAGTATATCTCTCTTTCCTCCCTTTCCGCCCGTAAACAGTTCCAGGTGATGTGGACGCGTACGGGAACACATGCAATTGCAGCGGATTTTCTGGTCGGCGGAATCAGGGACGACGAAGTCTATTTACGGTGAACACAACGCCTCCGAACATCGAGTAGGCGGATCGGTCGGCGATGTGGGAAGCAACCCGGGTGATCGGTGGTGCCGAGGACGCTCCGTATGGTCTTCCGTTTGTTCTATTGGTCCTGCTTGTTTTTACTTCAGATTCTCCAGCTGGGAGAGGGTAAAGCGAAGGCTGAGGATGTAGGGCTTTTCCCCTTTTTTCCAGTGACCGTAAGTGGTGGCAAGGAAGGTACCGTCGGGCAGGACCTCGATGGCGGGGTAGGCGCAGTCGTGGCCCCGGTGGTTGGACTTCAGGCGGACACGGAACTGACCCTTCCGGCCTTCGACGAGGTCGTTCCACGTGCCCACCCAGCCAACCCAGTCCCCCTCGGTAGGGCTGTCGTATCCGCGAGGGGTATGATCGCGGAAGCTGATGAAGAGGCGTCCGTCGGGGGCGTACGCGGCCTGATGGCGGTCACCGGTGAGGACGGCGGGAAGTTCACGTGGCTCGGTCCAGGTTTCGCCCTCGTCGTCGGAGAACGTGATGTAGGAGTTGTGGCGACGACTGTTTTCACGGAGGAGAACGGCGATGCGCTCGCCGTCGGGAGAACGGATCGCGCCGGGCTCGCAAAGGTGAGCCCTGTCGGCGGTGCTTTTGAGGATGGGCTCGGGCTCGCTCCAGGTGAGGCCGCCGTCTTTGCTAAGCGTTTTGTAGACGGTCCATGTGCCGTCGCGCTCGCCGGCGGGGGAGCCACGGTAGCTGTTCTCCCCGCCGTCGATGAAGCGGCCGTCGTCGTGGAAGAGGGCCATGTAGCGGCCGTCCTTGAGTTGGACAACGTCGGACATCACCACGACGCCGCCAAAGTCGCCGATGGGCTTGAGTGAGGTCCAGTCGCGTCCTCTGTTTTCGGAGTAAGCCATTCGAATGGGATAGAGTCCGGAGAACATGATCAGGCGGGCCTCACCACTGTCCGGGTGTATGGTGCGGTAGATAGTGGGGACCTCACGCGAAGTGGCCCAGTTGTCCGGGGTGGGGAGGCGGTCGGACCAGGTGCGGCCGCCGTCGGTACTGCGTTTCATGACGACGGCACCATTACCGTGGCCCTTGGGGTAAACGCAGAGGACGGTTCGGCCGTCGGGAAGGAGGACGGTACTGGGATGGCCGAGGTACTGGCCGGTCTCACGGTCGACGATGGTCTGGAGTTCTTTGCGGTCGTCGAGATCGATGAGCGGGATGTTGTAACGCTGTTCCTTTTCCGTATCGGGAAACGCGGCAGGTACGGAGACGAGACAGGACAGGAAAGTGCAGAGGATGAGGATAGGGGATCGTATGGTGTGCTTTCGGTCGATCATCCTTTTTTCGTTATGTAGGATTACTTTTTTCCGAAGGAAGAAAAGCTAACCGAAAAGAAGGGAAATTACCTCCTTGCGGTCAGGGAATGTGATTCTTACAACCTATAAAACTTATTTTCAAGCGATAACCAGAATTTAAACCGCATCAATCAGCGATCATCACCCGCTGCCCAACATATGAACAGAGGACCCCTGGCGGAAAATATGGAGAACATTTGAGATAGACATGTATGGTATACGAAAACACAACTTCTATTGAGGTCTGAGGCAAATACGATCCATCTACATCAGCCCGCGCATTCTCCCGTCCGGGATGAGTAAATCTTCTCGGATGGCCCCCGCCAATCGACATAAAGGTTGCCATATTGATGACCGATCAATCGCTGCTCGATACGTGGTAGTAACTACTCACCTATTCGTGAAGGGTCCGCGAGCACCGACGCCCCCGCCGGCAAATCTAAATTGTAACCACCAGTTGTGAAAGATGAGTTTCTTCAGGCACTCGGCAACGCTTCGAGTCCCGGGAGGCTGCCGTTCTGCAGGAACTGGATCAATGCACCTCCCCCGGTACTCACGTGGTCGAGCTCTTCGTCGAGGTTGTATTTCGAAAGAACGGCAGCCGTATCGCCGCCACCGGTAATTCGGGTCACCTCCTGTAACTCCGCCAGGTGGCGAGCGATAAGCTCACTTCCTCTTGAAAAGTTGTCCTGCTCAAAAATACCCATCGGCCCGTTCCAGAACACCGTTCCGGAATCGGAAAGCAGGTCGTTGAAATTGTTAATCGTCTCGGGACCGATATCTCCCCCATGCCATCCGGGCTGGATGTCTCCCTCGGAAATGCGAAGCACACCTGATCCCTCATCAAGGGAGTCCGTCACGAGATGATCCACCGGTAATTCAATGGAGACCTCCGCCGACTCCGCCGACTGAAGAAGGTCTTTGGCGGTTTCGATGGTGTCCGCATCCAGCTCGAAATCTCCGGCGGAGTGTCCTTTTGCCCGGAGAAACGGATAACTCATCGCACCACCAACCAGAACACGGTCAAGATTTGGCAGCAGGCTCTGTACCATTCCCACCTTGTCCGTCACCTTGGCTCCGCCGAGGAGAAGTGTAAACGGGGACTCCGGAGATTCCAGCAGAGCCAGAAGGTGTTCGATTTCACGTTCCATTAACTTGCCGGCCCCGGATTGCTGTATGTAATTCGGCACGCCCACGATGGAGGCATGTCTCCGATGGCTTGTTCCGAATGCATCGTTGACGTACACGTCGCCCAGGAACGCAAGCTGCTTGGCAAACTCGTCCAGATTTTCTTTTTCCTCGGGATGAAACCGCAGGTTTTCCAGAAGAAACACGGATCGGTCCTCCGCATTTTCAACGGACTCTTCGACTTCCACCCCCACACAATCGTCGAGTTTCGTTACACCATGTGAAAGATGCTTCTCAAGGCGGCTGGCAACGGTATCCATGGTTAAATGCTCCACGTGTTGCCCTTCCGGACGGCCAAGGTGCGACATCACGACGGCCGTTCCCCCTTCGTCCAGTACGTGTTTGATGGTCGGAATCGATTTTTTGATCCGGAAATCATCCTCCACCTCCCCTTCTTCATTGACCGGCACATTCAGGTCCGATCGAACCAGCACGTTCTTGTCCGAAAGGTCGTAATCGTCAATGGTCTTGTAGTTGATTGCCATGTCGGTGGTAGCGTAATTGCATCAGTGAAAACAGCGAGTGGACGAGCCGGTTAAGACGATAAATGGAGCTTTAATTGCACCCAAAAGAGCGAAGCATTTCTGGATTCCTCCCGTACGTCTCAAGTCAAGCCCGCATTCGGTAACTACAGGTGAAATGCATCGAAGATCGAGTTTCCCCGATTCGTTACGGCTAAGCAATGTACGTTACGCCGCCGTAAAATTCAACCCGGGATTGCCCGTTTTGTTGCAAAGCTCTTCTTGAATTAATCGCAGAGATTACCGTATTTTGAAATGCTGCGTTTCTTCCTGCTTGTTTCCTTTCGATTTTGTATAATCCAGCGTAAGCACCCTCATGAATGTCTTCATTACCCGAGAAATACCGGAGAAAGGGCTCTCACAGATCAGGCAAGAATCGGATGCTGTTGAGGTCTTTCGTGGGGATTCCCCCATCCCACGGGCCCGCCTTGAAGACGGAATTCAGGATGCGGATGGGCTCCTCTGCCTGTTGACCGACCGGATCGATCGATCCCTGATGGAACGGGCATCCAACCTAAAGGTGATATCGAACTACGCCGTCGGATACGACAACATCGACGTGGACGCGGCGACTGAACATGGCATTCTTGTGACGAACACACCGGGGGTCCTCACGAGAGCGACTGCGGAACTGACCTGGGCCCTCCTGCTTTCCACGGTGCGTCGGGTGGTTGAAGCGGATCAATTTGTCCGTGAGGATAGATACAGGGGATGGTCCCCCACCCTGTTTCGGGGCCTGGAACTTGGCGGGAAAACACTCGGAATTTTCGGGGCCGGGCGGATCGGTCAGGCGGTTGGGCGTAAAGCCGGAGCGTTCGACATGTCCATCTGTTACTGTTCCAGAAGCAGGAAGAAGGAGTTCGAGCAGGAAACCGGTGCCACGTACATGGAGCAGGATCAACTCCTGTCCGGCAGTGACGTGCTCACCCTGCATTGTCCGTCGACACCGGAAACCCGTGGACTTCTTGACGAACAGGCACTTCGAAAGATGAAAGAAGGAGCGTATCTCATTAACACGGCAAGGGGAGACGTCGTCGACGAATCAGCGCTGGTCACCCTGCTTGAAGAAGGACACCTGGCCGGAGCCGGCCTGGATGTGTTTGAGGAGGAACCGGACGTGCACCCGGGCCTGGTCGAGCTCGACAACGTCGTCCTGCTCCCGCACATCGGCAGCGCGACCCACCGGACCCGGGACCGGATGGCGGACATGGCCGCCAAAAATCTACTGGCGGGGGTGCGCGGTGAGAAACCGCCCCATCCGGTCAACGAAGAGCTTCTCTGACACGGACGACCCGGGTGTAGAAACGGCGATAACGACCGGCCGATCAGACGTCGTTTTCTTCCTCGTTCCCGCCCTCCTGAACCGTCAGCTGAAGAATCTTCTCCACGTTAAACACCCGCTCCGCCTGGCGTTTGTGACAGTATCCGCTCAAGCCTTCAAACGAATGCCCGCGGTACTGCATGGTTCCCACCTCCTCCGGCGTCACCGTCCGTTCCGATCGGGTGTCGTCGCTTTTCAGGTACACCATGTGAAGGTCCCGCCCCTGATCGATGGCCGCTGCAATACGCTCCTTTTTCTCCTCCACCGGCATCCGTTCGTTCGCACGCCGGTACCGAAAATCGGTCAGGAACTTCTGGATTCGCCAGTCCGTGAAAATATGCTTTTTCTCGACCGGTTTTTTCAGCACCAGTCCGTCCAGGCTCGTGCAGCGGGACAGGGCCACGTACGTCTGGCCGTGCGCGAACATACCTCGATCGTAATCCAGCACGACACGTTCGTAGGTCTTGCCCTGACTTTTGTGAATGGTCACCGCCCAGGCAAGGGTCATGGGAAACTGCGTGAACGAACCGACCGTTTCCGTGACCAGCCGATCTGCCTCCGGGTCGTAGTGAAATCGATACATCTCCCACGAATACGGTTCCACCTCCACCTCCGTCCCCCGTTCCAGCTCCACCCGGATGACCTCCCCGTCGTCGTCAAATCCCCGCACACGCCCGATGGTTCCGTTAATCCACCGTCGTTCGCTGTCGTTGTTCACCATCATGACCTGTGCGTTCTCCTTCAGCACCAGCTGTTCGTCCGTCGGTAGCGCGGACACGTCGAAATCCCCCGACCGGTTGCCCCGAAACGTCCGCTTTTCCCCGTCCAGGCGGGAAAGCTGTCGCCGGTTGATTTCAGTTGCTTTCCTGTTGGTGGGGGTCAGGTGCACGTACATCTGTTCCGGATCCGGGTCAAAATCCGGCTGTTCGCACGCCTTCAGCATTTCCAGGTGCTCGTCGGTGACCGTTCGTTTTCGGACGGCATTGAGCAGGTCGACAAAATCGTCGTCCGTCTGTCGATAGACCTTTTCCAGCTCCACCATCTCCAGGTCCATCTCCTCAGACACCCGGCTGTCGAAGAAATATGGACTGTCATAGACCGCTTCGAAATGCTCCTTCTCCTCCGAGGACACCACGGGCGGGAGCTGATATAGGTCCCCGATGAAGATCATCTGGAGCCCGCCGAACGGCACACCGGGTTGCGGCCCGTGCATCCGCAGCAGTTCGTCCACGCAATCCATCAGGTCCGCCCGGACCATCGAGATTTCGTCAATCAGAATGGCGTCCAGCTGTTTGAACAGCCCGTCCCGGTCCCGATCCGTAAATTCGTTCTTCACCTTTTCCACCGTGATATCCGGTCGAAACCCGAAAAACGAATGAATGGTCTGCCCCCGAATGTTCACTGCCGCCACCCCCGTCGGAGCGAGAAACGTGACGTCCTTCTCCGTGACACGGCGAAAATACGAGAGCAACGTCGACTTTCCCGTCCCCGCCTTCCCGGTGACGAACACGTTCCGATCCGTCTCATCCATCACCTCCAGCGCCCGCTGGAACCGGTCGTTCAGCTCAAGGTCCTCGGGAATCATGTCGATGAGATCTTCCTCCAGAAGCAGTATAAGTTGGTGTCCTCAATTACTGGTCAAACGTCCGGGGCTTATCGGGAACGAAAGCTTCCCTGTTTACGTATCCATATAAATAGTCTCCTTTTCCATCTATCCCCTTCTTGACTGCTATTAACACATGAATCCATCAATTTTTCCGGTGTTCTATTTCGATTCGATGGGGGGTTGAACTTTGTCACACGCTTTGCAGGTCAATCCAGCTCCCGTTCAATGTCCCGGATCACGTCCGTCGTTCGATTGCGGATCGTAGCGAGTTCCGTTCGCCCGAGCGTGTCAATGGCTTCACGTATCCGACGCAGGCAATGGATCGCGTGCAGGTACGCTCCGTATACCGGTGCTGGGTTTAGTGTGGAATCCTCAACGAAGGCGTGACTCGCGGCAATGTGCACGCGAGGTTTCATCGAAAGAAGGTGAATGTAGTGATATACAGGAGGCCATGATTCCCGATCCTCCGTGAGTTGGTCGCTGACGAATTCAAAATATTCTCGCACGTTCTGTTCGATCGAATCGTTAACGGCCGGGAACTGCTTCCAACCGGAAGACTCGTCCGATGACCCGGAGTTCGAATTCGACGGATGTCGGGATTGTCCCCATGCCGTCAACTTCGGGAGGGAGTGCAGAAATTCGGACGGTGGATCGGGAGAAGGAAATCCTGCGAACGGAGAAGATGCACTGGAGCCGGCCCGTTCATTTTCGTCCGCGTCATCCGGATCCGGCAGGTCGTCAACTGCCAGAAACGCTTCGGGGTTCTCTCGTGAAAAGTACCGTTCCCGGAGCCGTGATCGTTTGTGGGATTCAACAAGCCGGATCACCTCTTCCTTTATTCGATCGGACTGCTGTTCGTATGCCTCCCAAGCCTCCTGCATCGCCTCCTCGGAAAACCCTTCGACCTCGGGTATCCGAATCAGTGCATCCTCCAACATCATTTTTTCTTCGAAAAACTCGTACCACGCCACGGGGTCGTCGCGGCTGTCCTCCGGGGGATGCTCCGGGGTCCGCCTCCTGTTGGCTTTGAGATTTTCCATGATGCTGTAGAAGATCCGGAACTCCGGAACCGTCCTCAGGACGTCGTCGACAATCCGTCCCGGGCGATCTCTCGCCGCGGTCAGATCCCGCAGCTCCTCCTCAAGCGAAAGCGCCTGTTCGAACGTTTCGATGGCGGGGGACAGAGGATCCCGGTCGTAGAACAAGTACATGCCTTCGAAGCCATGCGACAGCCTTTGTGAAGGTCGTCCGCCGGACGTATGTTTCCTGCAAGTAGATCTTCGTCCAACCTTCGTAATGTGACCGGTACAAGCAGGAGAATTCGTTCGACGCCGGATCGCTTATCGTGAACGGGGTCCGGTTCTTCGGGTGTGTGGTCAAAAAGGGATTCCAGCCGGTTCAGTTCCCGCTCGAGCTGTTGCCTGGCTCCGGAGATTAACTCTTCGTTATCGGAGCCGGCGTCGGAAATCTCTTCAAACTCCTCCTGAACCTCCTGCTGACATTTCTCGCAGAATTCCGCCGTCATGTAATTGGTCGTCCATCCGGTACCCTGCAACTGGGAATAATAAAATTGTTCGGTCAGCAACTCCTCCACCATCAAACGGTACGTGTCATGGTAACTGTAATGTTTGCAGATATGGACACAAACATTGTGAAACGCCATCTCGACGAGCATGGCTTTAACAAGCCTGCGTGCCGCGTCCTCGGAGAGTCGATCCGGCTCCGGTAACCGGTCCGGTTCCTCCAGGAGGGTACAGAACGGTTTCCCCTCTCCCTCCTCGATAAGGTAATCCATCATACGAGTTTCTTCCATGGAATCCTCCGGTTCATTCAGAAACGCCGTCCGATCCGGATTCCCCACCAGTCGTCGAATGTATTTGTCGAGGTCTTCGTCATGCAGTGGTGCGTTTTCCTCCGGATCCCCGGAGGAGTTCCTTTCCGTATCCACCTCCTCGATGGAATCCGGTTTAACGGTAAAAATGGTCGGTCCGGTGGGGTTCAATTGAGATTCGGCGTCCTGATCGGGAGGGGGATTTTCATCGGGGTCCCAGTTATCTTCTCCTTCCAGGAACGCCAGCCGCGGATCGGGCAACTCCAAGACCACACGGCCGTTCTGGCTGTACCACTCCATGTAGAACCGCCGGTGCCACTCGAAGGGGAAATCCCCGGGAGGGCCGTCTCCCTTCATCGCTTCTTCGACGGGAACCTCCGGGACCTTGATCCAGCAATCTGCGGTAATGGCTCCGGTGGTCCCCACCTGACGAAATGCAAAGCCCTCCTCCGTGAATGTCGGGAGCTCTTCTTCCTCCGTCCCTTCCCGCCGTTCGAGTTGCTCTTTCGCGATCTCCCCGGGCTCAAATCGAACAGTGCATCCCCGCAGGTCCGGCATACAGTCACCGGTCAATTCGAGGTGTACGGGTTGGTCTTCACCACGCAACAGCAGATGTCCGCTAATGGATTTCGGGGAGGTGTTGTCGATCCGATCCTGCACGATATAGGGCCCCGGACGGTACGCCATTCCTTACACTCCTGATTAATGCAGTCAACCTCATGGTTCGATCTGGCTTACACGAATTACTCGTACTATAACAGATTACAGGATTGATCTCATTCATGTGCGTACGGTCATCAGAAGACCGGACGTGCCCACCCGAAGCGGAACGTCCTGACTATTTTTTTCCGCGTCATCAAACGAGAACGGATGCTTAAGGGAACTGATCAAAAATCCGTGTCATTCCGGAAACAAACGCATTCCGATTTCATTCAGATAAGTCATTTACTTCCCCACAGTTTTTTGACCGGTTACAACGGCACCGAAGAAGCCCCGGGCCGACGTGCAAATAAAAAAATGGAGGGAGCCGAAAAACAGAGGCCCCCCAAGAGGCATCTCACACGAATGAATGGATCGGAGGCAGTAGTGCATGGAAAAGATCTACCGTGGTGAGAGTACTTGTCCGGAGCCCGTGTTCTCGAGGACGGGCAAAACCGGTAGATGGTACGTCTGTAGCATGATGGTTTAATCGTACCAAATGTCGTGTTCCGGTCCGTCTGAAAACCATTCCCGGCTTCCAAAATGCTTGAACATGTTGGTTCTAATTTGATGGCACGAAGTTCGAGAAATTTGATAAAGGTCATCGAATTGGTAGAATGCTGATGCTGTTCTACGGGTAATGAGGCCTACCCCGAACGGTGCCCGTTCGTACCAGGGAGAGGCTTGATCTCCCGAAACCGCCGGTTCATGGCTGATGGCTTCTGACTTCGTTCGTATTTGGAATTTCATTCGTTTCATCAGCCATGACCGTTTCAGCACAGATTCTCTCCGTTGCGGCAGGCGGGGCCCTCGGTGCCGTGGTTCGTTATTTGGTGACGCTAATGACCGGGCAACCCGGTCCTGACTCCTTTCCGATTGACACCCTCCTTGTGAATGTGGCCGGGTGTTTTCTCATCGGCCTGGCCGTCGATTGGGTGCTGGCATCCCCCGGCGTGGGAAAGACGTTGGAACTATTTCTGGTCACCGGATTGATTGGATCGTTCACGACCTTCTCCACCTTCGGATTCGAGTTTGTCTCTCTCCTTGAAGACGAAGCGTACCTTTCATTGATTGTGTATGTCGGAATGCACCTCCTGGTGGGATGGTCCGTTGTATTGATCGGTCTCCGGACGGGAACGCTCCTGATGCCGGGAGGTGACTCGTAGAGGGATCCAGCAGTTTCAAAAACCGGACGTGCTGATGTTTCCTCGTGCACCGCAGATGCTCACGAGGAAAACATTTCAGGAGACGGAGGATATTCTGAACCGTAAAACCAGAAGATCGTTGCCCCCTCCGAATAACATCAATAGGCACAGCACGTACCTACCTCCCGTCTCCATGAGTGCGGGCCGGATTCTTATAGTGGCCGCCGGCTTTAGTACCTGAACCCCAGGAGGCTGCTGAAAAACCCCCCGCTTCGTCAGTAGAATGCAATTTGGTTCTCAATAGTGGGCGGATTCGCAGGCGATGCCGAAAGCGCATCGGCGAGAAGACGCAGAAGTTTTTTACTTGACGGCAGGGGGATACCGCCGCCCACGGGCTCTTCACGAAATGGTAAGGAGTTATTTTTTCCACAGTCAGGAACGGTGTACAACCGTAAACGACCTTCTGCGGGAGGGAATAGAGGGAAGTAAGAAATGTGGTCGGAGGTCCCGAC
>CAYXQY010000045.1:7492-22958 GCA_964466525.1 uncultured Planctomycetia bacterium | reverse complement strand
TGAAGCTTGTTGACACCTGTCGGATGGGTATGGCGTCAGGACCGGTCTCTACAGCAAGAGTGGCTCACGGTGTGGTTGTTCCAGGCGTGAACAACCCGTACTGAAACCGGAGGGCCAGAACCGCCCGGCCGGGGCGGGTCCGTGAAGGCCGGGTTGGATTCGACGAAGCGCGGTACTACTCTTCAAAATCAAACATCTCGGACAGAGGGACATCGAGCACGTCGGCCATTCTTGAAACGGTCTCGATGGTTGGATTTTCCAGCCCCCGTTCAATGTTTCCCGCGTACGTCCGATGAAACCCGGCACGCCTGGCAAGTTCTTCCTGAGTCAGCCCCTTTTCCATACGGAGTTTCTTCAAACGTTCACCGAAGACCTGACTCAATTGATCAGTCTGTGTAACCATTTAAGTAAATAACTATGCACGGTGCGGTCGAGGGGGAGAGTTACTTCATGTTCCGTGTATTAAATAACACATTTTTCGTAATTGTGCAAATAAAACGCGTGAAATCGGGTCGATTCCTGGCTCGATGCGGGGACGTCAGGGGTTATTTGCTGTTCTGTCCATTTGGAGGGAAGACCGAATATGGCCTGCAATGGACGTTGTCCCTGCAGATTTCCTGATCCGTCACGCCCCACGGGACCCCGTTCGTCTGCCGGGTATGTGGTGTACGACCCGGCGGCGAAACAGTCGGGACCCCTGCAATTTCAATCCCTTCCGGGGGGCTTCAAACCGGGAATCCGCGCAGGAAACTGTGAACGTGTGGTGGCGAGGAGGGCCCGCTCCACCGCCCGTAGTTTCCTCCGTTTTGCACCGTCTGAACCTCGCGTTTAATTCGCATCCCGTATGGTCCAGGTCACCTCGATCGTCGATTTGTGGGGATTCGCATTATCGGTGTCCCTAAGTTGATACGTAACGCCGAACGATCCGGTCCCGGAGTCGTCCAGGTCATACGCCACCTCACCCACCTGGTTCCCCGGGCTCCCCCGATTCCAGATTTGATAACTTGTTTCACTGTCCCATCCGTTTTTCGGTTTGCCCACGTCGGGATCGGTGGTCAACTGAACGTACAACCTCACGTCGCCTGCCGGATCCTCCCCGGCCGTCCCGTCCACGGAGCTCACGAGGAGTTCGGCGTTCTGGAGGTTGTTGTCTTCAATTTCCCCCTCGGCCTCATCGCTGTCCGGCTCCACCCCGTGGGCGATGGGCATCGTCACGTCATCCCAGTCCCCTTGGCCGATGTCCGTTGCCTTTTTAATTGTTGTCGTGTTATGTATTTCGTAGCTTACGTTCGACGTTGCACTGTCATCCGCGTACGCACGGAACGAGAACGAGAGCAGAGCGATCAGTGCGAGTGAAATGGTTGTACAGCGGTGTTTCATGGTTTTGTGGCGTGAAAGGAGATGTGAAAAGAAAAGAACGAATCATGGAACAGGTGGGGCACACGCACCGCAGTTGGGTCGAGGGGAAGAGCGACCGGGAAAACCAATCGGGCCTGACATCGGGAACGCGTGTATCGGGCCGGGAAACCGATGGGCTTCCTGCGGGAATCAGGTGGTGTCACGTTTGTTGTGGTCATTTTGCTCCCGAACTGCAGTGGGATTCACTTCTCCTGCGGCGGTCCCGTACCGGCCGGGAGAACCCGACCCGGGCTCTGAAGGGACCGTGCGTGTCTTCCTGAGAGCGAGCAATATCTTCTTAGCAGAAAAGAAGGTTCTTTTCAAAGAGGGGACATAAGGAGGGGTACGCGACCTCATTAGACCCAACCAACAATGCCCGGTTCATCATCGCCCGGGACGCAACTTCCTTCGTCCGGTTCAGACCCGAAACCGGGAACGGCGGAATTCGGCCGGTGTTTGAATTTATGGGGAAGCATTGTATGATTTGTTAAGACTTGAATCGTTCACGGCACGGTCATCCGGAGGTAACCAATGAACCTGAAGAGATCAACCATATGTTCCCTTGTGCTCGTTCCCGTTCTGTTCCTGCTGTGCCCGGCCCTGCCCGGTGAGGCGCAGGAGGGGATCACCGTTGAGGATCCTGTGTTTTCGCAACGTCTGGACCCCGGTGAGGAGGAAACCGCCGGTGGGACCATCCTGGTGTCCACCGGGGATTCAGGCATATCCGAGAGCTGGGAGATCGAATTCGTGCGTGTGACCGATGAGGCCGGAAAACCCGATGGGTTTCGCCTCAGGATCGCGGAGAACTCGGTCGCAACCGACGTTTCGGGAAACGCAACGGGTGGTTTTGAAGAGGGGCTGTTGATCTGGGATGACGGGCCACGAAATCAGGGCACCCGAATCTGGGAGGGGATCGATGACCATGAAGAGGAAGGAACGATCGGTATCGACTGGATACTGGACGTGAAAAATGAAGCGACCTACGGAAACCGGAACCTGAAGGCGACGTTCGAGATTGGAACAAATGAGTTATAATCAGCGACTGATGAGTGCGTTTGAGGCTGAGGGACGGCTGTTCGAGCCGGTATGCTACGTTGCCGTATTTTGTACTTGTCACTGCGGCCCAACGGGCCGTGACGTCCTTGCCCGGGGCAGGGAAGCCCCGGTCAACGCGGCGCCGTGAGATCAATATTGTTCCTTCTCCTTTTTCTTCCGAACTCCGGGCAAATGATCATTCATTCGGGAACCCCCTCCGATCTCGAACGGTCGTTTGTTCTTTCCGAACGCTGAACTGCCCCCATCAGGGATACAAAAGAGCTCGGACGAAGCGTTGTTCTTCCTGCGCAACCCCGGAGGCTGCTGAACACCCCCGCTTCGTCAGCAGGATGCAATTCGGTTCTCCGTCTGCGGGATTCGCAGGCGATGCCGCAAGCGCATCGGCGAGAATCCGCCATCCCCCGGAAAGTTCATTCCATTCTATCCCCTTGATACGAAACGATTTACGCCGATTCCCTTTGTCAAAAATATTCTAACAGCAACATTTCGTTGCTATTTGAAATTGGCAATTACAACGTAATCCCATCGGATGCACTGACGGCATCGACTGCGGCGGACGCCGCGCTCTTCGACGCAACTCGTTTCGCTGACGTACACGTGTTTTCCAGCAGCCTCCTGGCCAGGACCTCCACCGGGCCCACCGACAACAGAAAAACAGGGGAGCTGGATAGACCCGTCCCGTGGTCGGAACCCGCAAGGGAGAAATAAACTTTTCTCTTCCTGTAAAACGCGGTTCCTCATCTGTTTTCACAGGGGAATGGTTTCCCCAGATTTTCACCATCTTCTTCCTCTTCCCGCTGAGGAATTCCTGGCTGATGCTACTTTTTTGTAGCATGGCCTTGAAACGGCCAGGTTTTATAATATACATTTACATCGGCAATGGGAATGAAGTTTAGGATACAGCTCTTGCGGTTCAAGGTTTCTATTATTCAATATCGGTGTTTAACCTGGTTCACGAGGGGGCTAAGATGAGAACGAACTGGACCCGGCACCCCGGTAGGATTGGGTGTCGACTTTTCGGCCAACGATCCATCGTCGTCGTTATCTCGCTGGTGGCGATTCTGTTGTGTGCGGATCCCGCCCGGGCGAAGGAACTGAAGGTATTGCCCATGGGCCTGGGGACGGGAACGATTACCTCAACCCCATCGGGGATCAATTGCGGGAGCAACGGCAATGACTGCGTGCAGTCCTTTTCTGATTCACAAAGCGTCACCCTGACGGCCAATCCGGATTCCGGGTCCACATTCGCGGGCTGGCACGTGGATCCCGATACCGACCCGAACACAACGCCGGACTGCCCCGGGACGTCCACGTCCCCCTGTACCCTCTCAATGGACAAAATTCGGAAAGTACGTCCCGTATTCAAGCTGTCCTCCTCCATTTCCACCCTGAACCGGCCCACGGGGTCCAGCGGGAAGAAGCAAGCCTATCCCCCGTCGAAAATAAAATCATTCCTTCAAAACAACCCAAACGTGGATTCGGCGGCTCGATTTTTGGCTGCTCTACCCGAGGAGTTCAAGCAGAACTGGATCCTGATGACCCGCTCGGAGAGCCTGCAGACGGGCACCGCCAGGTTTCCACGAGTGATTCTGCCCAGTGCCGACGCGAAGGCGGTCTTCACCCTCGGCCTGGCAAAGCACAGCAGCTATCCCGCGTCCCATCCAGACGCTATCGAATACATGCAGTGGGATCCCAAACAGAACAACTTCCGCTTTCATGAGATCGTCCTTTCGCAGATTCCCCCAATCGACCCGGACAACGACCAGATTGGCCGGATTCCGCAGCGACAGCGAGGCGTACTCGATGATGAGCCGCGCTGTACGAAATGCCACTCCACCCAGAACGTGGCCAACTCGGATCCGGAGCTCGGTACTACCCCGGGATCGGTAATCGCGAAGATGAAGCCGAACTGGGATACCTACGACAGCTGGGGCGGTATGCTGGCATTCAACCGCGACCGGATCTATCAGGGTTCCGTGGAGGCAGCGGCTTTTCGTAAGCTGTTCAACCCCTGGACCTGGACAGGCAACGACCCGGTGCGCACTATCATGGCCCAGTTGCGACTCCAGCCGAGCAACGTGGGCTCCCGTGACAAAATCACCCGGCTCGCCGGAGGCAAGGACGACGGCCGGATCCAGTTCGCCTTCGGTCGAACGCAGACCAAGCCCGACACCAAAACCGCCTACTCCTTTGACGGCAAGGCGGGCTCCGGGACGAACAAAAGCAGCGTGAAACGCGATAATATGAAATTCGTAACCCTGAACCATACGGGGTCCCCCGGCAGTGATGAGGGACGCGCGGTTGAGCTTTTTGACCGACTGGGCGGCCTGGATAACGACTTAAACGCGCAGCGCATCGCCGACGAGCTGATCAACCATCGCTTTGCCACCAGCAGTGCACCCATCGATGTTCGGCCCATCGCTTTAGCAATTACCGAGGGTTACCTCAAAATTGACAGTCAGAAAAACAAAGTGGTGAGCACGAAGTCGAAGTCACTGAACGTCAACCAGAGTTTCTTCGACGACCGTCACGGCATGCGTATCAATAAACTACGCGAAGATACCAGAAATCGGGCACAGAGTATTCCCCGGCGCAAGGCGGATATTGAGGCACGCACCCTGGACCGGTCGGTGCAGAACTTTACCGATTCCGTGGTACAGTATATGATTCAGAAAGACAAAAACGAGAACGGGCTGATACAGGAGTACGGCAGCAACACCTCTCAAGGAACCAGTACCAAGAAACCGAGGCTCCGACAGGAGGTGTTTCGCCGGGGTATCGACAAAGGCAACCCGGACCAAACCGTGATGGGCGGCATGTATGTGGATCGCGAGGAGTACAGTAACAGTAATCCTCAGAAAATTGACCCCATTAACCGCACCACGCTGTATCGATATTTCCTCGAGCCGCTGGGGGTCTCAGTGGATAAATGGTCCATGGGCGTGCGGGGCCGATCCCGGACCTACACCTTCGCGGATGTCTTCAGCAATTATAGAAGCACCATCAGGAAGGAACTCACGAAGAGCCTGAAGAACGATCCACCGACGCCGATGAACCCCAACACGTTCGATCCGAACGACCCCAATGAACTGATTGAAGCGGTTAACAGGACGCTGTCATCGCTGCCGCCGGCCGACCAGATCCCCACCTATACCGACGTCCAGCGGATCTTTAACAAGAGCTGCATCGAGTGCCATGGCGGCCTGGACTATCCGCCGTACGAGAGGTACTCAAGCCAGAACCCAAATGCTGTGCTAAATCTATCCGAGCAGGAGAACCCCCCCAGCGGTTGGGATCGTCTGGATCGGTCCCACGGGAACGCCTCCGCCCGAGTGCAATCGGGCAAGCTTTACCAGCGAATCACCGGAAATTACGATCTCATCCGGGGAGGCAGTTTTAAGAAACAAAAAGGAACCAAGCCTTACAAACCGACGAAGATCAATGAGAACTGTCCAAATTTCACCAACCTGATGCCCTGCGGTGGACCGCCACTGAGCCAGGCGGACATTATGACCATCAACCGGTGGATCAAAGGGGGACACCCGAATACCCGCGGCGATCCACATATCGAGACGATTGATGGGGTCAACTACGACTTCCAGGCGGCCGGCGAGTTCGTGATGCTTCACGGCCGGAGCCTGGAGCTCCAGGCGCGTCAGACTGCCGTGGAAACCAGTACCCCTCTGGGCCCCGATAGCCATACCGGCCTGACCTGCTGTGTAAGCGTGAATACCGGTGTTGCCGTTCGCTCCGGTCCAGACCGTATCACGTACCAGGCGAGACCGGGAGAGGAACGTGATCCGGACGACCTTCAGCTGCGCATCGACGGCGAACTGCATGAACTGGGCCGTGACGGCATCGCATTATCCTCCGGTAGTCGGGTTTTTCCAACCTCGGCTCCCGGTGGCATTCAGATCGAAACGCCGGATGGCCAGGTGGTCGTCATCACCCCCGGCTGGTGGAGCCACCATAATCTCTGGTACATGAACATCGACACCCGTGGCGTGCGTACAACCAGGGGAGTCATGGGGTCCATCCCCGCGGACAGCTGGTTGCCGAGACTGCCCGACGGCAGCTCCCTCGGACGAAGGCCGAAGGAGCTGGACACGCGTTATGAGGTGCTTTACGAAGAGTTTGGCGAGGCCTGGCAGGTGACCGAGGAGAACTCGCTGTTCGACTATGCGCCCGGGAATTCTCCATCCTCCCATTCCATGGAGCGTTGGCCCCGAGGCGAATCCCCCGAATCCTGTGATCTCACGGCCGAACGCCCCGGCGGCAGCGCGGACCCACCCCCGCAGGTATTGCCGGTGGCGCGGGCGGAAGAACTCTGCAGCGGCATCGACGATCCGGAGGACCGGCAAAACTGTATTGACGACGTCCGGGTTATGGCGGAGTCGAACTTTGCCGAGACCTACCTGTGGTCCCAGCGCCTGGATCAAAACAAGGCCCCGGACCGACCGTCTCTGGTCTCGCCCGTCCCTGGAGAGGAGGGCGTCGCCATCCCCGTGTCGTTCGAATGGAACCGATCCTCGGACGCGGAGGGGAACGCCATCAGCTACCGGCACTGCTTCTGGGCCGTGGGTGAATCGCCGGCCGACAAAATGTGCGTAAACGTCGCCGACACCACCCCGCTGATCGGACTCGCCCCCGGCACAACGCTCATCCTGCTCATTATTGTGGTTCTGGCCGTAATCGCCTTCGTGCTGTACACCCTCCGAAATCGTCCCGTCACGGCGGTCATCACGGCTCTGGTGGTACTGTGTCTGGGCATTGTGATGTACTTCACGGGCGTGGATCGGCCCATGTCTACCACTGAACCCCGCCTGAAGCCCGGGCAACGCTACTACTGGCAGGTCATCGCCGAGGACGAAAACGGGAAGCGTACCAGAAGCAAAATCCGATACTTCGAAACCGAGAAGAAAAGCGACCCATGACAAAGCGGCTGTGTGAAGACCCATACGATCGCGGGAGGACGATCTCGACTGTGCGGGGTCGCGACGGGCCCACGGTCGGGTCGGTGGTGGCTGCGGCCGTATAGAAACCGTCAAGGACCTCAGGCATTACCGCGCCGGCCAGGATCGTGAACTTGATGGTCTCGCCGGTCGAGCCTCGCTCGGTGGCGTAAGCGAGATTGGCAAGGCGGTTGTCGTTCCGCTTGCATTGCCCGGGCTCAGCGTAGCCACCGTTGTCCAGTTGCTGCTCTGGAACGGCTCGATCGTGTAGCTCCGCGGTCGTCGTTCGCCGGAGGAAATGCCTTTGACGCTAATGGAAGTACCTAAACGGTTTCCTCAACCCCATTTCGGGAGACCACCACGCCGTCTTAGCCGTCCTTCGTTTCACGGTATGCCCGCAGGGTATTCACGACCCCCCGAACACGCTCGGTGGTGCTGAGGTCGCCTCCGTTCGCCTTCCACCCCTCGTCAATGACGCTTCCCCGGAACTGTCGAGTGGCGGTCCGGAGCACTTCACGCCCTGTATGAAAGCATTATGACCCGGTTCACCCGGCTCGGCCAGGTGCCTGATGATCGCT
Source organism: uncultured Planctomycetia bacterium (assembly GCA_964466525.1). GTDB lineage: Bacteria > Planctomycetota > MHYJ01 > CAYXQY01 > CAYXQY01 > CAYXQY01. Next base: position 14,974 of record CAYXQY010000045.1, on the reverse strand, counting down.
TCCGTGTCCTGTCAGACCGACGGTTCGACGAGCGACCCTTCGGGCGGGGCCATGCTCACCGCGGGTGGTGGTCGGCCGGCGCCCCGGGGTTGATGGCCGCCTTGATCAGGGTTACCTCGCCGGATTTACCTCCCCGAGTGAGCCGCTCTGGAATCAGATCGCTGACGCCGACCTGAAACGGTGAAGTGTGACATCCCTTTTCGGAGACACCGTTACGGCCGGGGATTATCCGTTTGGATTCACGTACGCGATTTCGGACCGATAAAGCCCCGGTCTCCCCGGCGGGTGCCGAGGGCATTTCACGGTCCTTCGAACCGGACAGAAGACAGCGGTTCCCGGAAGGTTAACGATGCGCATGCGGCATAGCAAACGGTTCCCTCTGGATGATCTCCTCCAATTTTTTCCGGTCCCGAAGCTACCGTTTCCGTTCTTTCTGTTCCGTGACGTCCCGGATCGACGAGACGATGCGTTCGGTCCCGTTCATCCCAACTGCAGGCTCCCCATCCTGGTCCTTGGGTTGTTTCTTCCCCCGTACCGACCGGCTGGAGGTTTTTCCAGGGTTTTACCCCGGAGGATCTCCGCACGAAGCATCCGAATCTTCATCAAATTCACCTCTCAACCTCAGCAGGTCTTCACTGACCTCCTCCAGGTTGGAGGCAATATCCTCACAGATCATAAAATTGTCTCGAAGAAACTCGGTCGTATTCGAAATGACCTCTTCAATGTCCGCCTCGCACTCGTTAATTTTGTCCATCGCCCGGGATAAGTCCTCACAGAGTTCCTCCGGGGAATCGAAACGCATCCCGGCCCCTCCCCCGTCTCCCGATTGGCCCTTAAATTCCTCAGTGACTCCGTTGATCCGGTGTTCAACCTGCTGGATTTCCTCGAGCAGGTTCAGCAGAAAACGAACCCGTGCTTCGAGGATTTCTTTGTAACCGTCGCAAAGGGATTGTTTCTGTTTGAGCTGGTAATATTCGGTTTCGAGAATCTTTTGATGCGACGCTTCGAACTCACTCACTGGGAGATTGACTTCAATGAATGATATTTTTTATCTTTTTATCTGGCCGGGATTTCCTCTTGTTGTAAATTCATGATCATTCGCAACCATTCAACGGCAATTTTTCGTGAAATGCCAAAACAACATTTGAAGATTAATAGCATTTGAAGATTAACAAAGAAGTTCTGCTGTGTCAATTCGGATCTCAATAGCTTGCATCCACGGGCCCCGGAACACATCGATCCTTACAGGTCGTGGAGGCATCCGCGGGGGCTAAGCTGAAACGAAGAACTGAGGAGTGTTTTCCCGGCTTCATGAATAAACAGGGCGATATCAGGTGATTGAGTGTCGATGGACAAGAGGAGGACAGGATCACCTGACCCGCCTCCAGGAAGGAAGTTCGAACCGAACGTGAAGGTGGTCCGCTCGTATCAATCTTTTTGATGTATGAACAGGCATTTGAACCATCTGTTGTGGGGAACTTATCGAATTCCGACCGGTTGAATGTGAGCCATGCAAAATAAATGTAGCCCACTGCAAACAACCATTTGATTTTGGGGAAGGAGATTGTGTATTATAAACCATAGTGATGCTATACAACTTCACGGAACACCGTGATGTCAGGAGGATTCGACCGGTTAAGCAAGGAAGGGGGTGACACTGACCACCGGTAAGAAACCTGTTGATTCTGATGTTCGAAAACGAAGGCCAGGAATAAATGTAGACGGTTCAAACGAAGTGATCCGGTGATGGAAGAGGAGCTGAACCGGAACGGACAAAACGGACGAAGGCCGCGGGCTGTCAACCGTTTTTTTCATACTATTAGGTGGTAGGGGACGATGTCCGGTCAAGATCTCTTGCGCAATCTTGTCGTCACGCCGGATCCGAATGACATTACTCGAATAGAGCAAACGTTCACTGATACACGGTTTACCACGGAGAAAACCTGGTCCAACTCAATTCAGAATTCCCTGGAATATGTACAACAAAATGATCCGGATCTCGTCATCGTGGATCATCAACTGAATGGGACAACAGGGTTCGAGTTTGCAAATAGGTGTACCGGTCGAGGTTTCCGGATCCCCATGATTATGATGGGGGAACGAGATGATGCCGCCATTGTGAGAAAGGCCTTTCGAACCGGGTTTTACGATTACGTTCCGAAAGATGAATTGTCCCCGAAGGAACTCGAACGTTCCATTGATTTCGCCCTGAAAAAAAACGAGAAAGAGCGGGAGCTAAGGGAATTAGCTCGTACGGATGAATTAACGGGTTTGCTGAATCGCCGGGGCATGGTGGAACGATTGAAGGGCGAACTCAAGAGATCCATGCGGGAAAACAGTCGGTTCAGTCTTCTGCTGCTTGACGTAGATAATTTTAAAGACGTCAATGATCGGTACGGTCACGTAACCGGAGACCGTATCCTGGAACAGATCGCAACAATGATTGACGAGAAGATTCGTGATTCCGATTTTGCCGTCCGATATGGTGGAGATGAATTTTTGGTCGGCGCACCGGACACCGGTTTACAGGGGATATGTCAACTTGGAGAGCGAATCCTGCAGAGCCTGGAGCAATTGACCGTTTCCGGTCGAAGAAATCAAAACGAAATCAGGTGTTCAATCAGTGCGGGCTGCAGCAGTTTCAATGGAGAAGAGCATGACCGAATTAAAGAGGAAGAAGAAAATTCGTTAATCGAACAGGCGGATTCAGCGCTATACGTCGCCAAGGAAAAGGGTGGAGCGATGGTGGAACGGCGAACGTCAAAGCGTCATATGGTTGGGGAAAATGACAGGGAAAAGATCGATACCGACATCATTTTTGACGATGAACATTGTGAGGGCAACGTCCGAGATTACTCGAAAACCGGTGTGAGGGTTCAAACCGACAAGGACATTCCGGAGGAGGAATCCGTTAACCTTCGCTTAAGCGGGTCCCGGCTAACGACGTCGGAAGTTGAAGTTTCAGGAACGGTGGCCTGGAGCCGGAGCACAGAGAGTGGGGGATGTGAAGCCGGGATTTACGTGGAAACTGAACTGCCGCTGTAACGGGTAGGTTTACTCTTCCTCTCCGACGAAGTCCGCCAGCCGGAGCAGGTCCGAGAACACGCCGCCGGCGGTGACTTCCGGTCCGGCGCCCGGGCCCTGTACGATAAGCGGGTTTTCGTTGTAGCGGCGGGTGGAGAACTCGACCACGTTATCGGTGAGGTTGATGCGGGAAAAGGCGTGTTCCTGCGGATATCGCCGCAGCCGCACGGACGCTTCTCCGTCCCGCTGTACTTTTCCGACGAAACGAAGGATTTCTTCGTTTTCCTGCGCGTCCCGCAGGATCTCGGCGAAATGATCGTCCGCCTGCGGTAGTTTTTCGAAAAATTCCTCCACGCTGCCGGATTCAAGTCCCTCCGGAATCAGACCCTCCACCTCGAGGTCCTCCAGTTCCAGGTCCAGTCCCATTTCCCGGGCCAGAATCACCAGTTTCCTCGCCACGTCCATGCCGGACAGGTCCTCGCGCGGGTCCGGTTCGGTGTACCCCTGATCGTGCGCTTCCCGAAGGATGTCCGAAAAGGGTCGTTCCCCTTTGAACGAGTTGAACAGGTACGAAAGGGTGCCCGACAGGATGCCTTCGATCTGGATGATACGATCCCCGGTCTCACAGAGGTCCCGGAGCGTTTTCAGCACGGGCAGTCCGGCGCCGACCGTGGTTTCGTACAGGTAATGGGCCCGTAATTCCTGCCGGTGAATCCGCTTGTAGTAGTCAAGCGGTCCGGAATTTGCCTGTTTGTTGGGGGTGATCACGTGGATGCCGCGTTCCATCCAGTCCTCGTACCGGCGTGCGATGTGTTCATTGGCCGTACAATCGATCAGCACCGCGTGGGGATGGTAGTCGGTCTGTATGTGATCGATAAATTCGTCCATGTCCCGGTCCCGGCCGTTTTCACAAATTTGTTGCTCCCAGTTTTCGAGGTCCACTTCCATTTCGTTCAGCATCATTCGTTGCGTGTTCATGATGCCCCGGACGCGAATGTCGATCATGCGGTCACTTCGGAGTCGGTCCTGTTGCTCACGGATCTGTTTCAGCAGGGTGCTTCCGACGTTTCCCGTGCCGATGACGCCCACGGATAGGGTCTGGTTGGACAGGTAAAAACCGGAATGAGCCGCCCGGAGGGCACGTGTGGAATCCTTGCTGTCCACGACGGCCGAGATGTTTCGTTCGGAGGACCCCTGGGCGATCGCACGAATGTTGACGTTCGCCTTGCCGAGGGAATCGAAGAACTTGGCGGCGACGCCGGGGGTTCCGGCCATTCCGTCTCCCACGCAGGCCAGTATGCTGCAATCGCGGGTGACGTCGATCGTCTGGATCAGGTCCTGGTCCCGTTCCGCATAAAACGCCTGGTCGAGTACGTTTCGTGCCGTTTCCGCCTGATGTTCGGGGACGGCGATGCAGACCGAATGTTCCGAGCTGGCCTGGGAGATCATCATGACGTGGACTCCTGCACTGTTCAGCGCACTGAACAGGCGGTCGGCGGTGTCGGGCACGCCGATCGTCCCGGTGCCTTCAAGGTTGACCAGGGCCATGCCGTCAATGGTGGCGAACCCTTTGACGACCCGCCCGTTATCGGGTCGGCGTTTGTGGATCCGTGTGCCGGGAAACGAGGGGTTGAACGTGTTGCGAATAAGAATGGGGATTTCCTGCTCGATAGCGGGGGACATGGTGTTCGGATGAATAAACTTTGCCCCGAAGTACGCCATTTCCATGGCTTCCTGGTAGGAGATTTCATCCAGCGAACGGGCATCCGGGACCTTCTGCGGGTTCGCGGTCATCACCCCATCCACGTCCGTCCAGATGTGTAGTTGTTCGGCGTTCAGGAGTGATGCGAAAATAGCGGCGGTGTAATCGCTTCCGTTTCGTCCGAGCGTGGTCGGCGATCCGTCGGGCGTGCTGGCGATGTAGCCGGTGACGACAAGGTGGTCCGCCGGATGTTCGTCCAGCCAGTTCTTCAGTTGTTTCCGGGTTTGCTCCCATTGTACGAGGGGACCGGTTTCGCCGTGCTCGATGACCAGAACGTCCCGAGCGTCCAGCCATTCCGCATCGATGTTCTTTTTCCGGAGGTACGACTGAAAAATCTGAGCCGACCAGAGTTCGCCGTAACCGGAAACCAGGTCTCGTGCGGAGGAGGGGGAGGTTTTCATGAGCTGTATGGCCCGGAGGACGTCCTGAATGTTCCTGATGTCCCGGTCGATCTGCTGTGTGAGGCGTTGTCTGCGGTCCCCCGAGAAGAGTTGTTCGATAACCTGTACCTGCTGATCCCGGATGGGTTGCATCCGATCTTCCACGGACGTATCCGCACAGCAGGCGTCGTCGAGCACCTGGAACAGCTGGTTGGTGACGCCTTCCATGGCCGAAACAACGACCGCCTGCTTCCGGTCCGACCGTTGCTGGAGGATCCGGTGCACTTCCTCGAACTGGTCCGCGGAACAGAGGCTGCTTCCCCCGAATTTATGGATGGTCCATTGATCTGACATACGTCTGGAACGAATGGGTGCGAAATGAGATTCTGTAGCATTTTATCGAAAAAAGGGGGTTGAATCAACGATTCCGTCCGGATTTTTCATACTGAAATCGGTTGAACCCTTCGGGAGGAAGGGGGAGCACGAACAACAGGGCCGCTCCGGCCGGTTGCCCTGAAGTAAACACAGGTTCAAACCTTGAAGATTCAGGGCGTGAAGGTTATATTTACAATCCCTCAAACAGAGGGGTTTTTCTATAGAACGTGCTCATCCCTGCTATTTCGATCGTACGATAACGAGGTGGATTCGAGGGCCGGGTTCTGTTTCGGATTTCGACGAACCCCTCTCGTATGATACAGGACGGAGAAAAATTCCTTGCGACGTTCGGACGTTTCTTCGTTTCATTGATTTCAGACTGGAGGTGATCGCCCATGGAAATCAAGATCGAGTACTGCGCTGCATGAGACTACGAACCTCAGGCCGTTGGCCTGACGGAAGAGTTGCTTGAGACGTACAAGCAGGATGTATCAACCCTTCAGCTTGAACCGTTTGGCGACGGGCGGTTCGAAGTGTTCCTTGATGGGGAGAAGGTGTTTTCCAAGCTGGACGTGGACCGGTTTCCGGAACACGAAGAGATCCATCAGGAAGTAAAGAACCGGCTGTAGATTTTTCGGGTCGGTCAATTGGAAGGATGGGGAGGCCGGGCTATACCATTCTTTTCCTGGACCGGAGCGCCGGAAAGGAAGCTCGAAACCCCTGTGAGAAGGGAGGGGACGGAGCCGCACTGCGCATGTCCCCGCTATGGATTAAAGGTAGGTCAGCCAGTCGTCGTATTCATCCACTTTCCCCTCGACGATTTCGAAGAATGTTTGCTGAATTTTTTTCGTGATTGGACCGGGCGTCCCGTCCGCGATCTCACGTTCATCCACTTTGCGAATCGGTGTGATCTCGGCCGCCGTTCCGGTAAAGAACAACTCGTCCGCAATATACAGGTCGTCCCGGGTAAATTTCGCTTCCACCACATCGTAACCAAACTGTTCGGCAATCTGGATGGCGGTATCCCGGGTGATGCCTTTCAGAATGGTGGACGGGGGTGTGGTTCGTATTTCGCTATCGCGGATCAGGAACAGGTTTTCCCCGGATCCTTCCGAAATGTATCCTTCCGTGTCCGTGAGTATTCCTTCGTGATATCCGTCCTGGTTGGCTTCGATTTTGGCAAGGATGGAATTGACGTAATTTCCGACGATTTTCCCCCGGGTCATCATGGAATTTGGGAAATGACGCGTGAAGGTCGACACTTTCACGGCCACGCCTTTCTCAAGTGCTTCGTCGCCCAGGTAGGCTCCCCATGGCCAGGTAATGACGGCGACTTCGACGGGGTTGTCCGCCGGTAAAACGCCCATTTCTCCGGGTCCATAAAACACCAGCGGACGGATGTAACCGTTGGAGAGGTCGTTCTCGCGGAGGGTGTTCAGGCAGGCCTCCACGAGTTCTTCCCGGGTATAGGGGATGTCGATGTTGCAGATTTTGGCGGAGTCAAACAGACGACGGACGTGTTCCTGAAGGCGAAAGACGGCCGGATCGCCGTTTTCCGTAGTGTAACACCGGATGCCCTCAAATACACCCATTCCATAATGTAACGTGTGTGTGAGCAGGTGTGTGTTCGCGTCGTCCCAGTCGACAAATTCGCCGTTGTACCAGATTTTGTCCGTTTCCTCGACCATGATGGTTCCTCGCTGGAGCTATTTTCGCAAAGCGTGGTGATTGGATAGGCCGGGTGTGCGAAAAGCGTCTGGTGAAAGCACACCCATATGCCGTGTTTCAACAAAGGGTGAAACATCATACATATTCAGTCGCGTTAATTCAATGCTGGGTCAGTCCCTGGGGGCCGGGAGGGCGGCCAGAAACGGAAGGTGCCGGTACTTCTCGGCGTGGTCCAGGCCGTAGCCGACGATGAATCGGTCCGGTACGTCAAAT
>CAYXQY010000045.1:5634-7482 GCA_964466525.1 uncultured Planctomycetia bacterium | reverse complement strand
AACGTAGTCAATGGACCGCTCCGTCTCCAGACGCTCCGGCTTCCGCAACAGGCAGCAGGTATGCAGCCGGGACGGGGATTTATTCCGAAGGTGGTTGCAGAGGGTATCGAGGGTGAGGCCCGTGTCAATGATATCATCCACAAGGAGCACATGCCGGTCTTCGATCGGTTCTTCCAGATCATAGCGAATGTTGACTTCACCGGTGGACGTCCGGGCGTCACCGTAACTTGACGCCCTTATGAACTGAACGGAGAGGGGGAGGTCCAGTGCCCGTACCAGGTCCGCCAGAAACACGTTCCGTGCCGGGTTCGAGGTCGCGTTCGATTTCCTGCGTGAGCGAGTCCACGCGCTCGGCGATTTCTTCCCCGGTAAAAAGGACCTCCAGCTGTTCCTCTTCGCCCTCAGTCAAGTCTGTCCTCCAGGTACGATTCGAGGTTGTCGATTGCGATGCGATCCTGTTCCATTGAATCCCGGTCTCGAACCGTCACTTTTTCGTCGTCCATGGAGTCCGGATCGACCGTGATGCAGTACGGGGTTCCGATCTCGTCCTGTCGCCTGTAGAGTTTGCCGATGGAGCCGGCTTCGTCGTAGACCACGTTCCAGCGATCCTTGAGCCGGTCCGCGATTTCTTTTGCCGTCGAGATCAGTTCGTCCCGGTTCCGCAGAAGCGGGAACACGGCCACTTTGTACGGGGCGAGGTCCTGATGAAGCTGGAGCACGGTGCGGGTTTTATCGCCGTTCATCTCCTCCTCGGTGTACGCGTCGAACAGCGTGGCGAGGATAATGCGGTCCAGACCGGCCGACGGCTCGATGATGTACGGGAAAATGTGTTCGTCGTTCTGCTGGTCGTAATAGGTGAGCTGCTGGCCGCTTTCCTCGGAGTGTTTTTTCAGGTCGTAGTCCGTGCGGTTGGCGACTCCCTCCAGTTCGGACCAGCCGAGGGGGTTCGGAAATTTGTACTCCACGTCGTAACAGACGTCCGCGTAGTGGGCGAGTTCGTCCTCCTCGTGTTCCCGGAGCCGCAGCCGTTCCCCGTCGAGACCGATGTCGTGGTACCACTGGAACCGGTTGTTCTTCCAGTTCTCGAAGTGGTCGTCCGCTTCGTCGGGATGGACAAAATATTCGATCTCCATCTGTTCGAATTCCAGGGTGCGGAAGGTGAACGACTTGGTTGTCACTTCGTTTCGAAATGCTTTTCCCGTCTGAGCGATGCCAAACGGGAGTTTCTGCCGGGCGGTCGTCTGTACGTTGTCAAAGTTCACGAACATGCCCTGAGCGGTTTCCGGCCGTAAATAGGCTTCCTCCGCGTCCTCCTGCACCGGGCCGATGAACGTGCGAAAAAGGAGGTTGTAGTTGCGGGGTTCCGTGAACTCGTCCCGTCCGCAGTTGGGACAGTTTTCCGAGTTCAGTTTGTCCACCCGATACCGGCTGTGGCATTCTTTGCATTCGACGAGCGGGTCGGAGAAGTGATCCACGTGCCCGGAGGCCTTCCAGACGTCCGGCTTCATGATGATGGCACTGTCCTGTCCGGCGATGTCCTCCCTTTGATGGACGTATTGTTCCCACCAGAGGTCTTTGATGTTTCGTTTCAGTTCGACCCCGAGGGGGCCGTAATCGTACACGGAGGCCTGCCCCCCGTAGATCTCGCTGTTCTGAAAAATGAAACCGCGTCGTTTGGAAAGACTGATAATGGTGTCAAGCGTTGGCATGTGTTCGATCCTGAATTGGGTTTTGAAAACGCATAGGTGATGTTCCGTGCAATCGAGACGGAAACGGTTGCAGTGATTGGAGTATTCCCGGTCCGTGGATCCCGTTAAGCCTAAATAGGACAACATATGGTATCGACGA
>CAYXQY010000045.1:0-5624 GCA_964466525.1 uncultured Planctomycetia bacterium | reverse complement strand
TTTCTACTTTGTTTTGCCGGCAGGGATGCCGGCGCTCCCGGATTCTCCACAAATAGGTGAGTAATTACAATAGAACAACATATGGTATCGACGAACCCCCGTATTTTTAAAGGGACGGGCGATGGCGTGGCACCGGCGACTGCTGAAACCGGATTTTCAGCAGTTTGAGAGAAACCATGGTGGAACGTGTGTTTTGATGAGTTTGAGCACAACGGGAGAGACGAGTTCGATGAAAACGTTCAGATCCTGTTCCGGTCAGGTATCCATTCGTTCCCGGGGGTGATGCCGGTCGTGGCGCCGCTTCAGTTCCTGGGCGTCAAGGTGCGTGTAAATTTCGGTGGTCGTGATGTTGACGTGGCCGAGAAGGGTTTGTACTTCGCGCAGGTTGGCCCCGTTCTGCAGCATGTGCGTGGCAAAGGAGTGTCGGAGGACGTGTGGATGAACGGTTTCTTCCGGGATGCCGGTGTTCCGGGCGCAGGTTTTGACGATACGCCAGATGGATTCTCGACGGAGGGCCCCTCCTTTCTGGCTCAGGAACAGGTAGGGCGTGTGTTCTTTTTCGGAAAGGTCCGGCCGAACGTCGTCCAGGTATCGCCGGGTCCAGTCCCGGGCGCGTTCGGATATGGGAATCTGTCGTTCACGTTTCCCCTTTCCGAGGACGCGGATCGTTCGCTGTTTGAGGTTCACCAGGGAACGTCTCAGTTTTGCGATTTCGGAGACGCGACACCCGGTGGCGTAAAGAAGTTCCATGATGGCCCGGTTCCGGATGCCGAGGGGGTTGGACGTGGGGGGGGCTTCCAGCAGTTCCCGGACCTGTTCCGTCGAGAGGATGTTCGGGAGCGACGTGCCTTCCCGGGGTTGAGGTATGTCCTCGATGGGATTTTCCGGAATGAATGATTCTTCGTGAAGGTACGTAAGAAACATGGAAATCGACGAGCAGCGCCTCGAAAGCGTGGACGGTTCCGCCCCCACGCTTTTCAAAAGGCCGAGGTAGTCGATGATGTGTTTGGTCGTGATGTTTTTGGGGAGAATGACCTTTTTTTTCTCCTCCAGGAACAGCGAAAAATCCCGCACGTCGGCCAGGTACGCCTCGACGGTGCGACTCGCTTTTGACGATTCGACGTTCAGGTAGTCGCGCCAGAGCGAAATGACCTTTTTCATGTCTCACGATGTCTTTTGAAGAGCGGATGAAGGAATTCCATTATACCCTCCAGCACGGGGAAAGTACCAGCGTCTGAACCAGTGAATTGAGATCTTCCACGTGACGGGTTAGGATACACGTAACTGAATTTTTTGTGCAGGGGTCGAGAAAGGGGGAATCACGGCAGATGCGATTTCCGTGGTTCCTGTACACAGTGGTAGAATCTGTCTCGGGCGGGACTTTCACTCAGGTGTTCGGTTTCTGATCACGTCGTTTTCCGTCAGCAATCTTGCGAGACACAGAACGTCGAAACCGGGATCCGGTCAAGCTGATTGTACAGGTTCCCTGTTACAACGAGGCAGCCACCATCCGGGAAACGCTCGATGACATTCCGGAGGAACTGGAGGGGGTGGATGTAATTGAAACCCTGCTCGTCGACGATGGAAGCACCGATGGAACGGTGGAGATCGCGCAGGACCGGGGGGTGGACCACATCGTCCGATTTTCCCACAACAAGGGGCTGGCCCGGGCGTTTCACGCTGGATTACAGGAGGCGCTCCGGGCGGGAGCCGATGTTGTTGTGAACATGGACGGGGATCATGCGTTTAAGGGAAAGGAGGTCGGTAAATTAATCCGGCCGATTCTGTCGAATCATGCGGATATCGTCGTGGGCGAACGAACCGGTCCGAGCCGGGCGAATTTCTCGTGGACGAAACAGTTTCTGCATGCCGTGGGATGTGCGGTGGTTCGGCAGCTTTCAAACACGGACATCCCGGACGTGACCTGCGGGTTCCGCGCTTACTCGCGCGAGGCGGCGCTTCGATTGAACGTGGTTTCGCGGTTTACGTATACCCTCGAGACCATTATCCAGGCCGGCACGGAAAACCTCTCCATCACTTCGGTGCCCATAGAAACCAATCCCCCCCGGCGAGAACCTCGTTTATACAGGAGCCACCTGGATTACGTGCGGAAATCGATAAATACCATTATTCGGATGTTCATCACGTACAAGCCACTGAAATTTTTCGGAACAGTGGGCGCAGTCAGCATGACGCTCGGCTTTCTGCTGGGGTGTCGTTACCTGTATATCTTCTTGATGAGTGGGAGCGGCGGACATATTCCGTCTCTTCTGCTTTCCGCCGTGCTATTGATCTTTGGGGCTCTCGTGATCATGACGGGTCTTATGGCGGACGTGATTCGGTCCAATCGAAAACTGATCGAAGAGGTTCTTTATCTGCAGCGAAAATCGGAAATTAACGAATAACTGATACACGGAATTTGAATCGTGACGGAGGAATTCGATGTCTATTATGAACGAACTTCGAGAACGAATCGACGAATTCTTGTGGGAGGCGGACTGGCTTATGAATTTTACCGGGCACGAGGACCCGAAGATCCGGCTGTGGGCGTTTGATCGGCTCTCGTACTGTTACCCGGAGCGGGCGGTGCAGGTGGCGAGGGATCGTATTGCGGACGAGGACGTGTTTCTTCGTCAGACGGCCACCTCACACCTGGGTTCACATGGGGATGCCTCCGACGCGCGACTGTTGAAGGACCGGTACGATGAAGCGACTCCCGCCTGGAAAGGGACGATTCTGAACGCGCTGGCCGAGCTGGGCGACGAGGAGCTGATCGCGTTCGGGGAGGAACTTCTTTCCGAGGAGTCCGTGAACATCAACCTTGTGCTGTCGTACGTCGAAGCACTGCAGAAGCTGGATACGGAAAAAGCGGCAGATTCGGCGAGGGAGGTGTACGAGAAGACACGAACCGAGGCGGTGTTCAGTTCGTTGACGGGGTACTTCCTGGATCGTGCCTCTCCGTCGGATCTGGGGGACCTGTCGGAGCTGGTTCTGCGGAAACTGAGTGACAACGTGATGCTCAAGGTTCGTCATTTCTGTTCCCGGGTTCGGGAGGCGCTGTTTCTCTTCAGTCCTCCGGTTGCGCTTCCGAAGATCGTGGAGGAGACCTCCTCCGTCGAGGAGGTGCTGGAGTCGTTTGCTTCATCCATGAATATTGAGACCTCGTTATTCTCCGATCAACCGGAGGTCGGCGAGGCAATCCGGGAATATCGTGAGGGAAATGTGGTGGATACGATACAGAGACTTGGTGAATGGGGGGATCGTATTGCCGGTACACTCTCCGATCGAGACTCCTTGCGGAAACGACAGGTTGCCTGTTTCCTGTCCGGTCTGTCCGATCCGCCGAACGGCCTGGAGGAGGTGGAGGTGCCCGGTCGTCCGCTTGATCGGCTCGCCCAACTTGCCCTGAACTGCCGGGTTCATTTCGACGAAACCCCTCACCCGGTCGAAGAACTTGATGAAGCACGGGACGGGGACGGGTTTCCGACGGATTTATACCGGCGGGAATCCCCGTTTCTCGTGGACGAGATTGCTCTGCTGTGCTCCAGGCGGGACGTTGATACGGACCGGTTGCTGTCGGACGCGGCGTCGGAAGATGCGTTTTTTCGCCGTGTAAAAGCACTGAAAATTCTTGCGCTGCAGGAGGAGGAAGCGGTCATTCCGGAGTTGATCAATGTGTTAAACTCTTCCAACAAGCTGTTGTACCGGACCGGGGCCCGGGCGCTGGTCAAGTTCGGTCCCGGGGCACTGGATTCCCTGGATGAGGCCATACGTGAACAGACGCTTGACGACGGTCTGGTTACGGCCGCGGACGTGCTTCGCCGGATCCCAACGGAGAGGTCGGCGGACGTGTTTCTCACACATTTCGACCGGTTCGTAGCGGTGTCCGGGGTGGATCCGGTGGTGTCCTTTGCCGCCGACCTCGCGGTGCCGGAGACGGCGGATAAACTGCGGGCCTGTCTGGATCGAAATCTGTTGATGGTGGGTGAACAGCTCGGGATCGTGTGTGAGCTTTACGACCTGGATTTTCCCGAGGAAGAGCGTATTCAGGAGAAAATGGAGGAACGATCCGCGCAGAATCAGGGAGGGCCTCACACCGCCGGCAGTCCGTTTCCGGGAGGAGGAGGTCCGCCGATGCCCGGGTCCGGACCGGATCTGCCCGATGATCCCTCGATTCCTTCGTAACGGTCGGTCGAGGAATCGGGGATTGTACACTTCAGGTGCCGGCAAAGTTGCGAACGGATTTTATTCCTCATACACTACATTTCGAACGTACAGGACCCGATTCGACGAGGAGTCGGCTATGACGAGTTATGAAAGCAAACTCGTCAGCTATCTGTCGGAGGCGGAAATCGTCTCGGACAAAAAACTGAAAAAGCTGATCAAGATCCGAAAAAAGTATCGAGAAAAAGGAAAGGACCTGGATCTGGATGAGCTGCTTTTGGCCGCGGAGGAGGTGTCGGAGGAGGAACTCGAACGCATACGGACCCGGTTGAAAAAAGACGAAACACCGGACGTTGAATCGGACGGGGAGGCCGGAGACGAATCCCCGACGTCTTCCCGGAGGGATCGAGAAAACAACTCCTCCCCGTCTAACGGTCAGACCGGTCGTCGGGCGACGGCTTCCTCCGAACAGGCCGCGTTCGAGGAATCAGCGGAGAACGAAAAAGACGATCCGGGAGCCGGGAACACGATTCCCGGGTACCGGATCAAGGGGGTGCTCGGAAAGGGGGGGACGGCAACGGTGTTCGAAGCGGAACCTGAGGAATCAGTAGAAGCAAGGGCACTGAAGGTGCTGTATCCCCGGCATCTTGAATCCCCGTCGCAGGTCCGGCAGTTCCGACGGGAAGGACAGTTGCTGATGGAGTTCGAACATCCGCACATTGTGGAGGCCTACAGTCTCGATCAGCATGAGGGGGTTTGGTTTCTTGAACTGGAGCTGCTCGAGGGTGAGACCCTGCTCAGCCGTATTCACAGGGAAGGTGCGCTTCCGGAAAGCAGAGCGCTTGACGTGGTGGTTGAGATCGCCGATGCCCTGCAGTACATGCAGGATCAGGGGTACGTTCACAGGGACGTGAAATCGGAAAACGTCATGCTGCTTGAGGAGGGGTCAACCTGTATATTTGACCTTGGTTTCGCGCAGGAGATCGGGTCCGAACCGGACCTTGACGAGGGGGAAACGCAGGGGACGGTTTACTACATGTCCCCGGAACAGGCCTGTGGGCAGAAGGAACTGGACGTACGAAGTGACATCTATTCCCTGGGTGTGACCCTGTACCAGATGGCGGTGGGGGAGCTTCCCTTTGAGGGGGATGAAGCGAGAGAGGTGATGGCCAAGCAGGTGCGGGAAAAGCTGAAAGGGGAAAAGGTAAAGCAAGAACTGTCGAGCCATCTCCATTACGTCATCGAAAAAATGATGTCCAAGGAGAAGGATTTTCGGTTTCAGACCCCCGGGGAGATCATTGAAGAAATCAGTAGTTTCAGGGAGGCACAGGAACAGATGGAATACGAGCCGGATCCCTCCGATACCGACATCAATCCGATTTGACCGGGTGGGGCCCGTCCAAAATTTATTTAGAACACCCGCCGGTTTTTGAACGTGTCTCAAAAAAGAGCAAACGACC
>CAYXQY010000044.1:22910-23122 GCA_964466525.1 uncultured Planctomycetia bacterium | reverse complement strand
GACTTTATTCGAGAACTGCTCCTCATCGAATTCCACATACGGGTAAAGGAGCAGATCCACCTCAGCCAAATACCACTTCCAAATTCCTGCTTCACCTGACAGCAAACCCCGGTCCTCCCGCGGCCCACGGACTCCATTTTCATCCACCCATCCGTTTTTTACAGTGCAAATCTGTGTGCCTTCTCCCGAATGAGCGGGTTATTAAAGCGACA
>CAYXQY010000044.1:523-22900 GCA_964466525.1 uncultured Planctomycetia bacterium | reverse complement strand
GGTTCACTTTCGCTTCCGCTTTAAATTTGGGTGCGTATATGTTAATATATAAAATTATATGAATATATTTTTAAATCAATATACATTCTTTTCCAATCGATCCGGTCGACGCGTTCCCTGGTCTGAGTCGGGTGAATTCGACCTGCTGACGCCTTCCGGGTGCGTACCGTTTGAAGTCCTTACACTACTACACCCTTAAACTTATAGCACAATTCACTCCTTACCCGACCAGTATGATTTTTTGTTCTGATCCGTCCCGGGGAGATTTGGGGACGGTTCCTATGTGTCTGTAATTTACCCGCCCCCGGAAGATCAGTTTTTTGTTTTTCATTTTGAACCAGAGGACGCACCATGGAAAAACTGAAAATCGGTGAAGTTTCCGAGCATACCGGCATTACCAAGCAGGCTATTCGCTTTTACGAGCGTGAGGGGCTGATCGAAGAACCGTACCGCGATCCGAAGTCCCGTTATCGGAAATTCGACACCGAGGTCCTCCACCGCATTCGCTTTATCCAGAATGCAAAGGAACTCGGGTTCACGCTGGACGAGATTAAGGAACTCCTTTCTATTCTCAAGAAAAACAACAACGCTCCGAAAAAGTTCGCGAAGAAACTTTCGGCCAAGAAAAACCGGATCGAGGAAAAGATCGAAAAGCTACAGGCGATTCGGGACCTCCTCGCCGACATGCTCGAGCGCTGTCCGGAAGAAGGAACGTCGGAGGATTGTCCCTGCATTCAAGAAATCGCTCCGGAAGGACACCTCAAGGACTTCCTCAAGCCGTTCGAGGAGCTGCGCCGATAACTCGGGGCACGGCAAGAAGCAGACGCGGAACGCCGTTACGGAGGACGATAGGAAACGGACGGTGCTCAGGAGTTCTTTATTGATGTACCGTTTCTCTCATGCCTTACCGTCCGTCTTTCGTGCCGGCGCCGTCTCGTGGCGTGACGGTGAGCCGATCGAATTCGTTTCCTTCCGTGTCAAGCGCCCGGATCTGCATCCGGTCCCGGGTCATGCGCACCGACCAGACGTGGCGCCGTCGCTCGGCTTTCAGAAGATATGGGCGAGACGAATCCGGTTTGTTCGGCGGAATCCCCCATGCTCCTTCCCCAAGATAAGGGATCCCGGCCCGGTGCCGCTCCCCGTTTCGGAGAGGATAGGTGCGTTTGAATGCGTGCCCGTCGTGTTCAAACCCGACGTCCACACCGAACCGGTTAAACAGGGGCTCCCAATGTGACCTCATGCGCTTCTCCGTGGCTTTCACCCGCTTTACGGCCGGGTACATCGCCCGGTGGTAGAGTGCGACCTGGTACGTGGAATCGGTTTTCTTCCGCAGTTCTTCACGAATCCAGTTCGTTTGTTCCGACACGGTGTTGATGTAACCGGTATCAAGCGTCAGGACGAACAAACGGTCCCCCGCGGACTTTCCGAAGTACCCGCTTTGCTCTCCCTGTTCAAAGTAGTGAAAATAGAACGGAGCCATCTTGAACCGGTCGCCGTCCACCTGCGTTTCCGACCGATCGTTCCGCTCATGGTTTCCGATCGCCAGGATCGCCGGGATCAGCTGTCCGTCCGGCCTGCGCATTGCATTCGTCCAGGCCCGGTACCAGGCGTGCCACGTCGCCGTGTTCCGCCATTTTCCGTCCGCGTAGGCGATATCCCCCCCGATAAGGGCAAACTGCGGATCCGTCCGGGCGGCCACGCGGTGCAGCTGCCGGACTTCATCCGACGTACCCATATCGCCCCCGACGACAAACCGTAGTTCACCGGACGCCGGCAGGGTACGAAACGACTGTTCTTCACTGAACCCCATCTCCGCCGATCCCGCTATAAAGTAGTACGTCGTATCCGGCTCCAGCCCGGTGAGTGTGGCGTGGTGAATCGACCGTTTTAGCCGTCGGACCGTCCTTGATTCAGCACGCTCTCGAAACCGGTACCCGTTCGGCCGGCCGGAACGGGATTCCGTGTCGTACAGAACAACAGTCCGTTCGTTTCCTGACTGCACGGGGGTGTGGTAATTTATCGTCATCGTATGGACCATATCCTGTTTCTCCCACGTGAGGAAGATGTTCTGAACCCCCTTCGCCGGAGGTCGTTCGGCCCGCAGGTTTTCCCGGGCATCCAGGTTAGGAGCGAGCACCCCCTTCGCTGTCAGCAGGATCAACGCGATACCCGCCGCCATGCTGCCAAGCACCAACCGGGGTGCCCGCCGCCACGCACTCACGACCATGGCGATTCCCGATACACATAGCACAACGGCCATCGAATAGGCGGTCACAAGGGGATGAACCGGCAGCGGACGAAGGTAACTTTCCTTCAGAATCAGGTCCGCTCCCCGAACCGCCACGAAGACCGAACCACAGACCATCAGCCCCCCGATAACCCCGCCCGTCACCAGTAACGGACGCAGTGTCACGTCGGATCGAAGGAACCGTCGTTCGATGACAGTAGCCATCACGACACTCAATACGGGGAGAACCGGAAGAAGAACAACTTCATTTTTTCCCGGAAAAACCCCAACCGCAATGAGATAAACAAAAACAAATACAATACTAACTCGAGCAATCCGCCGATCCCGCCACACGCGGACCACCACCGGCAGCGCAATCAGCAGGAACAGGGTCCACGGCAGAAAATGAACGGCCAGTTTCTCCGGGTAAAACCAGACCGGTTCCACATCCATTTCTTCCCCCGGCAGAAATCCGGCGAGCGGATTGGCGGCAATTTCGTACAACCCCATCCAGCCCCGTTCAACCACGAGCGGCAACCACCATGACGAAAGCACAAGGGCAAGCACAACCAGACCCCATCCCACCTGCCGGGCAAGTTTTCCTCGCGCCGAAGCCTCCTTCTCCACAAGCGCCATAACAGCAAGAACCGGAACAGGAACCAGTGCCACCGGTCCGACCGCGAGCACACCGAGCCCCGGGAGTAGAAACGAGGCCGCCCCGGAAAATACGGAAGACGGTTTCTCCACGAGAAGCTCGTACTGTACATACAGACTTCCTACGATAAACAGCGCCCCGGTCATCACCGGGGACAGCCTGGTTGCCTGCCAGGCGAAGTACACAGCCGTCCCGGTGACGAGCCCGGAAAGAAGACCGATCTCCCGTGACGTACACCGTGCCGTCACCGCAGCGGTCACCGTCACAAGAACGGCCGCCGACAGGAACGTCGGGATTCGCAGGACAAACGCGTGCGTTGACCCGATTCCTTTCGCAAGGGCACCAGTCATCCAGTAGTATAGTGGAGGAATCGGCACCCCGTCCGCCTCGATCGTGAGCCATGCTCCTCCATCCACCAGTGAACGCAACAACCGACCCGGGACCGGTTCGAGCTTATCCCAGAGGTGATAATTCCAGCCCCAGAGCCCGTACACGAGCACGGCCCCGACAAATAGAAGGACCAGCCATCCATATTCATTCTCTTCAGACGAGCGCCGCTCGTTCATCTCCAAAAAAAGAAAAATATTTTTAAAATCGCCTCCAGCTTTGATCACAAAAGGGCTGGCCGTGTCTCAACTAAGGTGTTCCCGGACCCCTGAAAACGAAGCATCAGACATCCTTGAGATACAATGTTTATTACTTGCTACCCGCCAGACTGTCTCATTCCCGCATGACGGAAGGGTTCCAGACGGCTTAACTCACGAACAGCACGGTGCGACTACTCCCGATGGTTTCTCTTTTCGAATGATCCGTCAAAGGTTCTCCCGGCTTGCTTCTTTCGTTGTAACCAGTAGACCAATTCGGTTCAGTCTTTTCCTTTCTGGCGGGCGAGAAACGACGCGATATCGGACAGTTCACCCGGTGACAGACCCAGACCGGCGGCCGACGGCATGAGCGAACCGTCAAGTTCCGTCCGTTCTCGAACCTCGTCAGACGGTATGCGATGGTCATTCCCGGCCGCGTCCCGGACCACCACTTCGTCGCCCTCCGAAATCACCCGCCCCACCAGAACACGTCCGTCCGACGTTTTGAGTCGCTCAGCATCGTATCCAAACGCAACCCCCACGTCGGGATTGATCATGGTGTCCAGCAATTTCTGCCGCCCGTATTTCATGCCAATGGCGGAGAGAGGAGGACCGACGTTCCCGCCCGTTCCACCGACGGAATGACAGACCACACAACCCCCTTCACCGTGAAATAGTTTTTTCCCGTTTTCCGGATCCCCTTCCATTTCCGCGATTTCAGAAATAGCGGGAAGGTTCTGATCAGCTCCCGGCCGGGGAAAATATTTTCCGGCTTTGGTCCGAACCTCGTCCGATGGGTTCGAATGAATATATTTCGACACCATTTTTTTCACCTTCTTCGAAAGATTTTTCTTCCGGGCGAGTTCAAGGAGGGCCCGGCCGCCATGCGAGGATTGTGAAAGCGTGACGGCCGCCTTCCGTCGTTTTGCGTCCGGTCGATTGTCATCCTGCAGCATCGACAGCCATTTGGACAGGTCCTCTCCTTTCTTGTATACCTGAAATCGGACGGTGGCCCCATCTTTATCCTTGCCCAGAACGTGTTTATCCAGGCCCACCGATGCATGAAATCGCCTGGCGTCAACATCGGAAAGATCGTAGACAATTACGGAGGTCGCGTGCGTTCCGATACCCCGGTCGAAGGTTTTGTTTCCCACCTCAAGCGGTTCGCCGACCACGTCCTTGTTTTTACGGGTTTTCTTCCAGCCGGAATGCGCGGATTCCCAATTCATCTCAGTCAGGTCCAGTTCGTTCCCGTCCACCGTTTCCACGACGGGGTTCCCCCAGTTCGTCCAGTCACGCGTAATCCCATCTCCGGCGTCCCGTGTTACGAGGTAAAGTCGACGGGCCCCCTCAATGTCCACGTCTACGTGAGCGGAGGGGTTATCATTCGTAAGCACATCCGTTTCGGTCAGGGGAGAACCCGGGATCCGCACCCCGGCAATACTCTGCACATTTTCCGCCGATCGTTCTCCATCGAGCATTTGCCCGGGGCTGAACTT
This sequence comes from uncultured Planctomycetia bacterium, assembly GCA_964466525.1. GTDB lineage: Bacteria > Planctomycetota > MHYJ01 > CAYXQY01 > CAYXQY01 > CAYXQY01. The sequence continues at coordinate 17,935 of CAYXQY010000044.1, read as the reverse complement.
GCTCCAGTGGTTTTCAGAACGGTGGCTTATCCACCACCCTGCATACGTCCGCAGATCCTCCGGCCCCTCCTCCGCCAGCCGTACCATCGCCTCGGCCGCTTTTCGAGTATATATGTACGCGAGAGCATCAACCGCCTTTTTTCTCGTGCCTCGTTTTAACTGCGTCGCACTCGCCCGGCGATAAAGTGAGGTGACAGCCTGCGGTGGATGCAGGCGCCAGGCAATGCCGGCGAACCGATCCGACCATCCGGCCGGGGGCCCCGGTGTAAGGCGTTTCCTGACAAGTTTGTATAACTTCCGCTCATCCCCTTCAACGGCCGTGCCGAGCGCCTCGAGGGACCAGCGGTCCTCGCCGTCATACCGTCTCGCGAGTGTGATCAGTAGCTCCTTTTTCTTCTCAAACGGCAGGTCACGGAGTGCCAGAGCGGCGGTTCGACGAACGGCCGGGCTCGGGTCATTAACCAGTTCTTTCGCATGTTTCAGTACCTCGTGTTCCTGCTGCTGCAGGGCACGAAACGCGGCATTTCGCATGCGCGGCGAATCGTGATCCAGCAATTTCTCAACTTTGTTCAATCCGTTCTCCCCAAGGTGTGCCAGAACCCAGACCGCACGGGCTGCCACGTACGGATTTTTATGATCGAGCAGAGCCGAGACGGCCTGAATCGCGGAGGGTCCCCGGTCGACCAGGCCATAGAAACCGACCGCCCGTACATTCGGGGACGGATTCTTAAGCAGTTTGATCTGACCCTCCAGCGTGGATGGATCCTGTTCCGACGGCTGGGGATTTTCCCCCTCCGGAACGAGCCGGTAGATGGCACCTCTGGCCTGTTCGTCATCTACTCTGTGGTGCCCGACGTGGGGGTCGTACCAATCCGCCACGTAGACCGCGCCGGAAGGACCGATTGCCACGTCGGAAGGACGAAACTGGCTTCTGTCCGTTTTCAAAAGATCAAATCGGTCCTCCAACGAATACCCGGCTCCCGCCCGTTCGGGGCGGTATCCGAAAATGACGTTTCGGAGGCTTTCCGCGCTGAGAAGCGTGCCGCCGAATCGGTCCGATAATACACCGTTTTCATAATATACAATACCGGTCGGAGACCCTCTTCCGTAGACGTCGCCGGCCGGAATTGTTCCGGGGGTTTCCTGTCGCCACTCCGCGACGGCCGTCGACTGCCCGGGCCGTTTATCCTCCTGCCACTTCCGGGCACCGTTAAAGGAAAAAAAACCGAGGTTCCCGTACTTCATCAACCAGGTGGTTCTGCAGGCGGGTGGATCGTCGTTGTCGTTCTGATAGACGTTTCCAAAAGACGTGACACATTGCTCGTAACTGTTTCGAAAGTTATGACCAATCGGACGCATGTTCGTCCCGTCCGGGTTCATGCGAAGGGCGACGCCCCCCGTCCAGATTCGACCGTCGTCGCTCTTCAGTCCGGGTTCGTTCTCGCCCATGTACGGAGTGCCTCCGTTGTAAACACTTCCCGAGCGGAGGGTCCAACCTCCACGTCCCTCGACAATATGTGGCCCGGCGTTGCCGGCGTTGACGTAAAGCCGTCCCCCCGGTCCGGCGGTGACGGAATGCAATCCATGATCATGATCCAGCCCGCCGAACCCGGTGAGGAATTTTTTTCGATCGTCCGTGTCCGGATCAAATTTATTATTCCCGTTCCGATCCCGGTACTCCCAGAGAGTGGGGGAGGAGGAAACAAAGACACGATTCCCGATCACCCCAATGCCCAGTGGTGCAACAAGGTCCTCAGTCTGAACAAACGTTTCAGATCGGTCCGCACGCCCATCCCGGTCCGTATCCGAGATAACCACCACACGATCTCCGTCCGGATACGTGACATCCGGGTCATTATTGAAGCTGCGATAATTTACCGCTTCCGTCACCCACACGTTCCCGTCCATATCAACGTCAATGTTGGTCGGGTTCCGAAGCTGAGGCGTCTTTGCCCAAAGCTCCACCTCCAGTCCGTCCCGCACCTCAAAATCCTCCACCGGAACATGATCCTGACCGAACGCCGGGAGAACGCCAGCGATCAGGAAGGAAGCATATAGAACCGCAAGAAACATTATAGCTTTCGAGCTTCCACGCCCGTAACGAATACGTCCCATTGAAGGGGATAATTGAAAAGAAAAAAGACCCATACAAAAGTTCCTATACAAATTCTACGCACTCATAACAGCGCAGATTGGTTCCAAACCAAAAGGTCCTCTCAGCTTACATTGAACACGTTCCGAGCATATTCCCCATTTTTTCTGAAGTTACTTATGCCTCCTCCTGTTTCAAGAACGAGCCATCCGTCGTAGTCGACGTCATGAAGAGCTTCCGCCGTCGCATGAAGGTCCACAGCTCCCTGTTTCGTCAGGTTGCGGTTCTCCTGACGGTCCTTGATATGAACCTCACAGATGCGTTCATTTCCAAGGTATCGGATTTCTTCCGTCACATTATACCCGTAGTGCGTCGCATTGCCCATGTCATAATAAACCTGTACAGCGCTGGATCCGACGTCCTCGATTATGTCGACGTTCTGTCGTGCAGTTAACGTATTTTCCAGTCCGATTTCCACCCCCGCGTTCTCCGCTCGAGGTGCGACCTGCCGGAGTACATCCACCACCCGGTTTACCGCCGTTTCATTCAATGCATACGACGAATATTTTCCGTCCTTCTGATCGATGAACTCTCCGTCGTCATTCCGTCTTCGCAGGTCCGCCGCACCGAAAAACGCCAGAAGCACATTTCCGACACCAAGCGCGCCGGCCGCTTCGATGGCATCCACCACAAACACAGCGGACTGGGGTTCTGAAAACAGGGGATTGCTGTTCAATATTCCACCTGCGGCCACGGACGATATGGTCAAATCGTATTTTTCGCAGAGCTCCCTGTACTGTTCACGAACTCGTTCCTTCCGCAGGGGAACAGACCCCGGATTCCGTCCGACACTTACCTGAACAGCATCCAGTCCGGCTTTATCGACGTTTCCGAGCGTCGAAGGATCCGCCGCTCTCCCAATCGACCAATCACACGCGCCGATCCCCTTTATGCGGGAATCCGGCGCCGAAAATCCGTGCTGAGAAAGTACCGTGGAAAGCGTCAAAGTAGCAATCCCTTTCCCGGTCGTTTCCAGAAAACGACGGCGGCTCATAGACATGATCGATGCTCTACCGGAAAAAATGAAAATCTTAAACGAATATCGATAAATCGAAACCGGACACACAACTCGTGGCGAGGAATCCAGCCGCTCGGACAGGAGGGAGTTTTACTTAAACGTCTGCTTCCTTACTCGACCGGAATCCAGAACACGCGCTGTACGACGCGTTCCTGGGTTTCCTCTCCGCCATCCGTAAACCGGATGGTAACACGAATCGCGTCAGGCAACGTCGGATCTCCTTCCGTACCATCCCCGATCGGGTAAAACTGTGAACTGGAGACGTTATCATTGGGGTTCAGGTATTTCTGTTCCGTTTCCGTGAGGGAACGCTGTTCCGTGTCGTTTCGTGCATTCAGATCGATATATCCGTTGTCCAGCTGATTGTCCGGAAGCACTTCGATATTAAACGACAGGATATACTGGGAGAGATATCCCAGCGTAACGGCGCGTTGTTGCTGCTCTGTTTCTCCGGTCTCGTCCTGCCCCCCTCCCGCAGCGGCGGCAGGAGTTATGGTATTTCTGGGGTTCCACATTTCCCCACCGGGGCCGTTCGGTCCGAAATACAACCCAACGTTCCCCCCCGTATTCTGTTCGCCCTCCGAATCCTCCCCGTCCGACTCCTCCTGGTTGTCCCCCGCTTCTTCTGACGTGGTGCCGTTTATTGCGGACGCCGGGCTGATGGTCACGCGTTTGAGAGCAGTCAGGATCCGATTGTTCTGCACCGTGCGGTACTCCCCGAGCTCCGTCCCGAGAAGACTCGGATCCCGAACCGGTGCAATCTGGTACATCACCCCAACCGTCTCCGTCTCCCCCGCAACCACCGTATCCCCGATGAAACCAAGCAGGTCCGCGGCTCCTCCGTTTGGTTCGCCGGGTGTACCCCGTTCCATTTCCCATCCGTTGACCCGACCAAAGTCCCCCCCCTCACCAACACCCGCGCCGAACCGATCCGCAGTATCCCCCGGGAACTGGCCGTCCACGTTCTGGGCAAGCACAAATCGCTGCCCCCCGGTATCCGTGGGTAACATGCCGGAAATATCCCGTTCCATCACGTTCATTGCCGACTGAATGTTCGTGTATATGTCCAACCGGGCCGTCCCCCTCTCGAACACATCCATGGCCGTGTCGAAGGTCTGCAGGATGGCTCCGATCAGAATGACGGACAGGGCCATGGCCACCATCAGTTCAATCAGGGTAAACCCTCGCTTCCCGGAATCCGAGCTCCGCACGAATTTCCGTTTTTGTCGATTACACATGACTCCTCTGATTATCTCGCAATTTTAGCCCGGTACTCCCGAACGAGATCCTTGTGTTCTTCTCCTCCGGTTGTTCGAGGGATTTCGGTCGTCGGATCCGGAGAAAACGAACGGTAGACCCGGATCAGCACTTCGTGCAACCTTCCCGGGTAATAGGCCCGGTTCCGAATAAGAATTCCAACACTGTACTGATCGAGGTCAATACTCGGGTCGAACCGGTCCCGAATATTTTGAATCAGGTCGCGCAGGTCCGTCGCGGTGGCTCCCGCTCCCCCTCCGCCGCGACGGTGTCCCATTTTCCAGAGAAACGCACCACTTTCCCCTTCCCCGGTTCCCCCCCCTCCCCAGGCAATCTTTCCACCTCCCTGCGTCTGTGGACAGAGCGGACCCCCACCCGAACAGGGAATCCAGAAGGAATCGGGCTGTATGATCGGCTGACCCTCCGGAAGCGGCTCCTCACGATCCCGCAGTGGGTCCTCCGGAAGCGGGAACGTGTACTTCTCGTCGATCCCATCCCCCGTATTAAACACCCCGGCGTGATGAATGGTCACCACATCCCCGCGGGTTCCTGCATTATGAACCCCCGTAAGCAAAGCTTCGTGAAAGGAGGAAGCAATCGTCGTGGCCTGCGTGAACTCCGACGTCTGCTGTATCTGGTCCATTGAATACGGAAAAATTGACAGAATTCCGAGCAGGCCAACCATCAGAACGACCATGGCAATTAGAATCTCTACGATCGTGAACCCGCCGTTTCCGGTGGGTCTTCCTTTCATTTTGGATCTTCGGTTCAGATTGTCTGCGCACTTGGACGAACGTATCATCGGTTATTTTTTGTAATAGGTGGAAACAATCTTCCCCACGGCGGGTTCCCAGTCGAAGAATAGTTTCTCACCCGACGTCCGGGTCATAAGGAAATCATAGCGTTCGTTGGACAGGCTCGGCGGTTGTCGGGAATCCCGCCACGTGCGATTAAGTGCATACACTGCACGAGGTGCGTTCGGTGCCAGAGAGGAACCGTTCATCGTCCCGTCCGAACCGAATCGAATCCAGTACCGCCCTTCGCTATCGTGATCTTCCACCAGCGGTCCGGCCCCCTCCTCCTTCCCCAGGCGGACGTTAATTAAACTGGACAACTCGTACTCGTCGACCAGAAGATCATCGCCGGCGTCGGGGTTGGCCTCTCGCTTGAATTCAATGGCCTGTCCATCCCGGTTCAGGTCCCGGACAATGAGTAGTTTCGCCGGGGTATCCTCCGTCTCATTCTGGATGATAACGAAATGATCCATGCCGTGCGCCTGTGCGAGCTGACGTGCGCGGTCCACCACCATTTCGAGTATCCGCCCATTTGCCCGCAGGCCCCTCGATTCCATGAACTGCAGTACCATCACCGTGGAGGAGGTAACGAGGATGGAGATAATGGCAATCACGACGAGCAACTCGACGAGTGTAAATCCATGGTTTTTTCTGCGGGAGTCACTCGTCATCTTTCCACACTTCCAAAGTTATTGATATCATCCTCGTCACACCCGTCGTACGACTGGGGTCCCTTTCGGTTGCGGTCCTCCACCTTCGTTCCCTCCGACCAGATGTCAATCCAGTTTTTGTTGTTGCGCGTGCCGCATCCTTCTCGTTCCGTATGATCTCTCCCCTCAAACCGAACCCGAACCACGCGATCCCACGCATCGATAATCGGTTGGCTGTAGTCGTCGACTTTCCCATCCCGAATCTCCCGGGGCTGGAAATCGATAAACGGACCCGCCTCTCCATACGTCTGATTTCCCGTGGCATCGTCGTACGAGGTCACGTGCTGCAACTTTGCCCCCAGCATTGTATGAAGCTGGGCCGAACGACCGACCATCGTGTTCCGGAAGCTCACGTCCTGCCACCGGTTCCGCTGTTTCACCGTGAAGCTCGTGGTTGACTTCGGAAGTTCCTGGAACGTGGACTCGAAGGCCTCCAGTCCGGTGTCCAGCTTCTGCATAAGAGCACGGGTCCCATGGCGTTTGCTCTCCCCGAACATATCCATTGACACCGGAATGAGAATTGCCGCAAGGAGGCCAATAATAAAGACCACCACCAACATCTCAATCAGTGTGAATCCCCCGCGACCGGCGGGTTTCTGCCCGATATGCCGGGTACTCCGATGTTCCGGGAAAGGCAAGAAAATCATTCAGTTTTCCTGAAGTTATTAATCTGATAAAGGTGGCTCTTGTCCTCGCTGTCCGGTGCAAAGTCACACCCGGCGGTCCAGAGGTTCACCTGATTCTGGTTCAGTTGAGACGGACTCGGATGTTCCCCTTCATACTTCCACCGGTTCTGAAAATGCTCCCCCCTCGGCAGCGCGTAGTGAATCTCGTACGCCTCGTGCTGCTGACCCAGGGAGCTGTACAGTTTCTTCTGTTCGTCAGACCCTTTCAGGTATTCCTCGTCGAATTCCATGTAAACGGTTCCTCTTCCTTTTTTCTTGGAAAGGGCCTTCACGAGCGGCTCGCTTCCGGCTTCCCGCGTCTCCTCGGGATATTTGCCGTGATCGGTTTTGTAGGACTTCAGAGCCGTCTGAATGTTCTCAATTTTGCTCTGTGTCGCCGATGATCTCGCCCTGCACCCAGCATCAACAACCGACGGGATGATCAGGGCCGCAAGAATCCCGATGATCATGATAACCACCAGTAACTCCGCCAGTGTGAATCCTTCCTCGTTCTCCTGTCTCGTTCGGTCTCGCATGGGGCTGTGTTGCCAGTTTGTAAGCACGAGAACACGAATAACTTATTTTCTTTTATTTCTCGCTTGAATTCAATGAGCTAAAAATTTCCCACTTCGGGATCACCTGATAGGTATCTTAACTCGTCCCCTTTTCGATCTTCAACGGGATTCGGGAGCGTGAAACATCCAATTCACACTCCGAAAAACAGCATACTACGCACTTTTGGTAATTACTCACCTATTTGTTCTGAACAGAAGATTTCTACTTTATTTTGCCGGGATGTCGGCGCTCCCGGTTTCTTCACAAATAGGTGAGTAATCACTTCTTTTGTAAACTGGTGTATCCTTCAATCTTCTTTTCCTACCGGGTGATCTTCTTCACGAGCGTGTGACTTTCACACGAACACCCCCGGCATCCCGAAGTGCGTCCGGTTTCTCGACGACCGCAGTCACCCTCTGCACACAATTACGTTCCAGGCATTTTGCCGCCACGTCCTCCGCAAGCGCTTCCACCGTGCGACGCTTCGATTCCTCCACGTACGTCTGGACGTCCTTCGTCAGCGAACGATAGTCCAGCGTGTCCTTTACCTGATCCGTCTCCCGGACACGGTCGACGGTGACGGACAGGGAAAGCGAAATCAGCACGTCCTGCCGGTATTCTCTCTCCCAGTTGTCCACACCGAGGATGGCCCGCGTGTGTATATCGTCAATCTGAATTTTTGCGTCGTGTTCGGCCATTTGTCTTTATCGCCGTACGTAAACAATCTCTGGGGAGGGCAGTGACGATAACACAATTCGTCTTCTTCCGCAATTGAAAGAGACCGTTAAAATTCTCGAAACGTCAGAGGAAGGAACTGTGCAGAAGAGCGCGGAGTTCGCATACCGAAACAAATCACGTTACGATATGAAGCGAACTTCACATGATATCGCCTTTTATCATGCACCCAACAGCGCTAACAATGTCATTCCACCTCTCATCACGACTTGTCCTTATTCCGGCCGTGTTCGTTCTTTTCCTCGGTTGCAGGACGGGATATCTCCTGAATCAGGGCACGGAGTTTACTTCCCTGATGTCTGAGAGAAAACCCATCAGGAAGGTGATTTCCTCCGATCAGTCCCCCACGGATCAAAGGAAGAAACTCCAGCGCATCCAGGAAGCACGCCGTTTTGCCGAATCACGCGTCGGACTCTCCGTGGAGAACGCCTACACCTCCTTTGTGTCAATCGACCGACCAGCGGTCGCATGGAACATCACTGCGACCGGACCCTTCAGCGTTCGACCACTCACCTGGTCCTTTCCATTTGTTGGGACCTTCCCGTACCTCGGCTTTTTCAACCGTGCTCACGCGGTGGAATACCGGGATGACTTAGACCTTCGCGGCTACGATGTCCATATGCGTCCTGTTGCCGCGTTTTCCACACTGGGCTGGTTCGACGATCCCGTTTTCTCTCCGATGCTTTCAAGTCGAACTCCTGTATTAATAAACACGATTTTCCACGAACTCGTTCACCAGACCGTGTTTCTGAAAAACCACATGGAGTTAAACGAAGCAATCGCGACCGAGATCGGGCAGTTGGCCACGATCGAGTTCCTCAGGAAGAAACACGGGAAAAAAGCGGAAATTGTCCGATGGACCCGCCGCTATTTTCAGGACATATCACGAATTCAGTCCTTTTTTCTCGACGTTCGTTCCCGGTTACAGAAGACGTATCGAGGAAACCACGATAGACAAACGCTCCGTGAGGAAAAGCGTCGAGTTTTCATGAACGCAAAGCGCTCGTTTCTCGACCTTCTCGACCGGATGCACACCGGCGGCTGGAGCAAACTCCTTTCCATTTCGTGGAACAACGCATTTGTCGCTTCGAACGCCGTCTATTTTCGGCACACGGATCTTATTCACAGACTTTACAGCGTTGCTTTTGACAGTAATTTAAAGCGCACGGTGCAATTTTTAGCTTCACTGGATGCATCACACCCCCTGAAACAGATAAAAAAGCGATTAAAAAACCCCGGGCCCGGACATGATCAGTCGGATGATGCCCCTGCTGCCTCGAACACCTCACGGTAAAGCGAGACGTATTGATCAACCACGTTTTCCTTTGAAAAGTGATTTATGACTCGCTCTCGAACCGACAAACGCATTGTTTTCATGCGTTCAACATCCCTGTAAAGTTCCACCGCCCGTTCGGACAGTTCGGACAGATCCCGTTCATTTACGTGGATCCCGTCGACTCCGTTCCGTACAAGTTCTCGTACGCCTCCTTCCGCAAGGTTCAACACGGGGAGTCCACTGGCCATTCCCTCAAGCGCTGCCATGCTGAAACTCTCCCGCTCGGACGCCACCACCAGGAAATCCCCGAGTGTCAGCCACCTGTTCACCTCACGGACGGGGTCCACCCATGTGACATGTTCCCGAAGGTGAAATTCCGAAACCATTGACTCCACCCGTTCCCGTTCCGGTCCGTCTCCGATCATCAGAAGATGCGTCCTCTGGCCTCGCTCCAGCATCGCCCGTAGCAGCCGCACCATGTCGTCGGATCGTTTAATCGGCCGATAGTTGGATACGTGCACAAGAACACACGAATCCTCCGGAATGTCCACGGGTTGTTTTTCCCCCGGCCGATCCGGAGAGAATACCTTCGTGTCCACGAAGTTCGGGATGACACTGACATTCAAATCCCCACTGAAAATTCGATGGGTCTCATCACGTAAAAATTCCGATACAGCGGTGATACGTTTTGACCGTTTCAGCGAAGACTCAACCACGCTGTAATGGCAAACATGTTCTTCGGCCAGGTAAATGTCGGAACCATGAAGTGTCGTCACAATCTGAATTTCCGGCCTGTCGGCCATATCCAACGCGAGGTGTGCGGATAATGCATGCGGAAACGCATAATGAGCGTGAATAAGATCTATTTGCTCCCGCCCAAGCACCTCCATCAGTTTACAGGCACCGGACATGCCGTACGAAGCATCCGGAAAAAGATCATAGGAGGGAATCTTGATTTCATGGAAATGCAGGTCTCCGTGGTCCTCACGCATACGCAGGGGCCGATCGTTCGCCACGATGTGAACGGTGTGTCCGCGATCCACCAGCGCAAGGGCCAGTTCCGTCGCAATGACCCCGCTCCCGCCGGCCGTCGGATAGCAAACCATGGCGATATGCATGTCAGTTCCCTTTCCCCGTGTACGGGCGGTTTAATGTTTGAAGTGTCTCTGACCTGTCAGAACCATGATGATCCCCCGCTCACGCGCCACGTCAATGACCGCTTCGTCGTTCACGGATCCCCCCGGCTGTACCGCCGCTTTTACACCTGCATCCAGACCGACTTCAAGTGCATCCGGAAACGGGAAAAACGCATCCGACGCCATTACGGCCCCCTCTGCTCGTTCTCCCGCTTTGTCGACGGCGATCTCCGCCGCGTCGACACGGCTCGGCTGTCCCGCACCCGTACCAACCACTGCCGTATCTTTCGCAAGCACAATCGCATTTGACCTGACATGCTTGCAGACAAGCCATGCAAACTTCATGTCTCGCTCCGCCTGCCCGTCGAGTGTTCCTGAAACAACATCAACGTCCTCAGGCCACCCCTCCTCGTCTCTCTGCTGAAGCAGGTACCCTCCGGACAACGTTCTCGTTTCAACAGGGTTTCCCGCATCCCTATTCAACTTCATTTCCCCGGTGGGAACCAGACGTATGCGATCCCCCCAATTCGGTCCTTCTTCAAACGCTCTGACAACCCCTTCTTCGATCTCCGGGGCAATAATGGCCTCGACGTAGTAGTTATCCGTCGCGATTTCACGGGCAAGTTTCTCCGTAACCGGTACGTTAAATCCAACGATACTTCCAAACGCAGACGTTGGATCTCCAGAATGTGCCTGTTTGAATGCTTCGACCGCCGTATCAGCCGTCGCCGCACCGCATGGGGTCATATGTTTTATAACCGTGCAGGCTGTTTTCCCTTTACCTATTTCCGCGAGCACGCGATACGCAGCGTCGAGATCCATCAGGTTGTTGTAAGAAAGTTCTTTCCCGTGTATTGACGTTGCTCCGTCCGGAAATCCTCCGCTTGAACGACGTGAGTTTCTGTAAAGGGCCCCTTCCTGATGAGGGTTCTCTCCGTAACGAAGCTTTTTTACACGTTCCATGTTGAATTGAACCGAATTGTTCAGAACACTTTGCTCATGCTCCTGGAATGACGCCGCAATGTATTGATCGTACGACGCACACCTGGAGAATGCGTCTTCCGCAAGTTCCTTCCGGCGTTCCATCGTGATCTCCCCGTTGCTCGAGGACAGATCCCCTTTGATATCGTCGTACTGAGCCGGATTGGACACAACAACGACTGCGTGATAGTTTTTTGCGGCCGCTCGGAGCATTGTGGGTCCTCCAATATCCACCTCCTCCATCAGGTCCTTCCCGGTTTTCCCTTCGTTTGTAGCCGTTCGGAAATCGTACAGGTTCACCGCAACCAGATCGATCGGTTCTATCCCGCGTGTCGAAAGTTCCTCCATGTGTTCCTTCCGGTCTCTTCGAGCAAGAATAGCAGCGTGAATGTGTGGGTGAAGGGTTTTTACCCGTCCACCGAGCATTTCCGACACGCCGGTCCAGTCGGACACCTGTATGACCTCAATACCTCCCTCCTCAAGGACGTGACCGGTCCCACCGGTAGAAACAATGCGATAATTATTGTCGACAAGGACTTCCGCAAAATCGACGATCCCGGTTTTGTCCGTAACACTCAACAGCGCATATTTGTTACCAGTTGTGCTCATGACCCTAATATTTTTCCACTGATTTCAATCATATCGTCGATTTGATCCACGAGGCAGTTGACGATCCCATCGTATAAATCCCGAACCGTATCGGTTTCCTCCAGGTTGATAATGAATTCTCGTAGGGGCACATGCACACATTGAGCATCATTTCTTTCACCCGTAAAGGCCATCGCTCGTCTCGGTGTATTTGAAACGGCGGACAACAAACCAAACACGTTTCCCTTGACTGCGAGCGTTCGGGTGTCATGTTCTTCGGTAACGGATCGCCTTATGATAACGTTTCCTTCAAGTACGGCGTAAAATCCCTCCGCTGGATCATTCCGCTCGTATAGAACCTCACCCGGTTCGAAGGATCTCAGTTCTGATTGCTCAACAACGTCAGAAACCACGTCCTCCTCTGCCGCTGAGAAGACGACGGATTCACTGAGCACCTGCTTAATCTGCTTGTTTTGATTCAAAGATGAATTCAAGAGTATTTCCTATGATCTCATATGAACCCGGATCCACCCGGCATCAATGCTCACATCCGACGATATCCGTAAAAGGGAGCCCAATTATAGTTCAGGGCGCGTTCCGTTTCCACTTTTCTGTTGATAACCTGTTGATAACGTGACAGATACACCTCAATATCCTGTCGACGTGTACGCGTTCTCCGTTACTTTATTCGTAGTTCAGATCTGGATGAACTCTCGTTGAAAATAGTTAACAGAATTCTGACAATGCGATTTCAGAAATTTTACGGTTATATAGCCCCATTATACGGACAGTAACGTGCGTCATCGAAGTCTTTAACATTTCTAACAGGGTTACTGTTATTGTTTATGAAAGAGAAACTATTACCTCAAAAAAGAAACAAGCATGAATCCACAAGAGAAAGAAAAAACGAATAGTCTGCTCAAAAACCACGCAGTTATTGACTGTCATTGCGATTCCGTGCTTAAGAGCTTGAAGCGATCGGACGGATTGAGCGAGCGAAAACAGGATGGGCACGTGGATGCACCGAGGATGGAAGAAGGACACGTATCAGGAATGTTTTTTGCCTGCTGGATTCATCCGAAAAAAACAGACAAAGGATACGCTGCAGCTACGTACGAACGTCTGGATGAGCTCCATCGTCTGTGTGATGGATCGGACGCCCCATTTGAAATTACAACTTCGGCAAAGCAAATAGTACAGAATGATGATTACGGAAAAAAATCAATTATCCCCTGTGTCGAAGGGGGTCATTCAATAGAAAACAGTCTCCGGCACCTGCGTAATTTCGAACGGCTTGGGGCTCGCTACATGACGTTAACGTGGATGAACAACAATCAGTGGGCGGATGGTTCAGGAGATGAACATGAACATGGCGGATTAACGAACAGAGGGAAACGAATTGTCCAGGAAATGAATAGAATTGGAATGATTGTGGATGTATCACACGCGTCGAAGGCAACGTTTTACGACGCGGTTCGTGCATCTGAAAAACCGGTTCTTGCTTCGCACTCCTGCTGTCGGGCAATCTGTGATCACCACCGGAATCTTTCGGACAACCAGCTGGAAGCCATCGCGGAAACCGGAGGGGTTACGGCCATCTGTTTTTACCCTGGATTTCTCGACCCTTTGTACAGGCGGAAGCGCGAGGAATATGGAAAAACCGATTCTAACGGTGATGAAGACGGCTGGCTCAAACGACTACCGGAGGGGAAGAGACCGGAAGTTGCACTTGATCGAATCGTTGACCACGTAAAACACGCTGCTGGCGTTGCGGGCATTGATCACGTTGCCCTTGGATCCGATTTTGACGGGGTCGTGGCTCTTCCGAACGAACTTCGCGATTGCTCGGATTACCCGAAGATTGCTCATGAATTGTTTGTAAATGGGTTTTCAAAGGAAGAGGTGAGAAAAATCACGGGAAAAAACATCCTCCGTTTGATGAGAAAGAGTTAAATTGAGAACAACCCTGATTTGGATATTGACTGTTGCTACAGAATAATGGATGCTCATATAAAACTCCCGTCGACACTGCGGAGTTCCCTTGTGGAGCGTTTTTTGAAGGAAAGCGGTGTTACTTCCGGGAACGAAGTAAATGAGGTTGTCCTGGATTTTGATAACGTGTCGTTTGCGGATCCTTCGGGAATGGTCATGCTCCTGGAGATTCTCCGTTATCTTTCGTCGGAAGGGGTCACCCCAAAAATCCGGTGCTCTGAGGAAAAAGACGTGTATTCGTACATGGAACGAATGGGTTTCTGGGCGAAAGCGGAGGACCTGAAGTTATACAGTGGTCCGACGTCGAGACATAACGAGCGGGGTCATACGGACGTTCTTCTTGAAATTACGGAAATACGCGAGCGAAAGGACGTGCACCGGGTGTTGAAACGTGTGCGCAGGGCAGCGGAGGAGATTTTACTCAGGCATCTTCACTACGACCGGGACGAGGTCAGTCGATTCATGACGTCGATATCGGAGGTCTGCCAGAATATACTTGAGCATAGTGGGGACTGGGGGTACGTGGCGATCCAGAAGTACAGGTACGAGCGGACGCTCGGTAAAAATGTGGTAAAAATGGTCGTGTCCGACCTGGGGAAAGGAATAAAATCGACGCTCGGTCAAGAGGTGAGGGAGAAAATAGACGCCGAATGGACGGACCGAGTTGCTATAGAAGAAGCACTGTATAACAGTAGATCGAGGTTTGATGATCCGGGTCGCGGCCACGGGTTAACTTCAGTTCGAACGTCGGCGGATCGGTGGAACGGTCTCCTGTCCATACGTTCCGGAACGGCACGTGTGTCGATGGTGCCGGACTGGATGAATGCACCCGACGTAGTGGAGAGCTTACCCTTCTTTCCCGGTACGCAGGTGGTACTTATGCTTCCGGAGAAAGAAAGGTACGACCAGAAATCCCTGTTCTGAACGGGGACGGGAAACGGTCTATATTACATGTGAAGTCCGCCGTCGACGACAAGTACCTGACCGGTAATGTACGAGGACTCCGGCCTGGCCAGGAACGAAACGACGTTAGCGACGTCTTCAGGTTGACCGAGGCGCTCAATGGAGAGTTCATCCGTTAGCTGATCGTGCATATCTTCCGACATGTCCTCGGTCATACTGGTTTCGACGTACCCGGGAGCCACGGCATTCGCCGTGATATTCCTTGAGCCAAGTTCACGTGCGATGGACTTTGTAAAACCCGCGATCCCGGCTTTGGATGCGACATAATTGGATTGGCCGGGGTTTCCCCGAAGCCCGACGACGGAACTGATGTTTACGATGCGGCCGCCGCGTTGTTTCATCATCGGTCGGGTTACAGCTTTCGTGAAATGAAACGTTCCCCCAAGGTTAACGTCGATAACGTCGTTCCAGTCGTCCTCGTCCATTCGCATGAGTAGGTTGTCCCGGGTAATTCCTGCGTTGTTGACGAGGATGTCCAACTGATCAAACTCGTCCAGGGTTGCTTCAACGGCCCCTGAGGCCGTCGAAGAATCACGTACATCCCCGGGGAAAGAAAGTGTCTGCTCCTGTCGCTCACGGGCTTGCTCAAGGGTTTCGGTAAGAGTGTCCTCCGTCCGGGCAACGCCGGTCACACGGGTTCCGTGATCGCATAACTCATGTACAACCGAACGACCGATACCGGTGGAGGCACCGGTGACGAGGGCGACGGCTTCGTTCAGTGGAGGAACGTGTTGATCCATGGTTCACCAGCGGTAGTTGTTGTTGGGATCATACATAAAATAGAAGTCGAACGGTCGAAGAGGAGGAAGTTTCCGATAGCGATTCCCTTGGTCGTCCTTCTTGATTTTGTTGCTGCTTGTTTCAAGGAAAAAAATCGTGGGGGAAGGAGGTGTGTCATCCGGTTCCTCGCGAACACCGACGTCCTGAATTTCAGTGATGATGTTTCCAACCCAGTTCAGTTCCTTCGCTTCGGTGGCAAACTCCTGCCAGTTTCCATTCGGGTCCTCCTCGTACATTCGATTACGGAAGTTTTCAATGGTCATGTTCATTTTGTCCGCGATGGGAGAAGCCAGACGTTTCCACCATTTTTTGACCATTTCCAGTTGGGATTCATTTTCTTTCAGACTCCCGCCCATGGAGGCCTGAATCTCATGGTACAGAATGATTGCGTCCGGGTAGGCGAAGGAGCGGTCGGCAAGTGTGGTAATGGCCGCAGCCATGCTGGCGGCACGTTCTCTTACAACGACGTACACAGGCGCCTGAATGGATTTCATGGTCTTGATGATCCGAAAACCTTCCATGACCGATCCACCGGGGGAGTCATTGATGATAAGAAAAATGGGTTTTGATTCGGACTGGTTGTTGAAGTAATGAAGTCGTTTCGAAACCCAGTCTCCGGTGTCCGTGATAATGGGGCCGTCGAGGCGGACACGACGATCCGTGATGTACAGGGTTTTCCCCTGAAGCGGGTTGTCGATGTATTTAATAGGATCGTTGACTTCACTCTTCCACTTCCGGCGTGTTTTGCGGAGCGAGATTTCCGCGGTCATTTCGTCTTCTTCGGATTTCAATTTTGAGAGCTGAATCTGCTTCTCAAGTTCGTTCTGTTTTAACTTTGCTTCCTTGAGCTTTGTTTCCGTCATGGCAAGTTGCTGTTTTAGCTGGGCCTCCTGAAGTTCCAGCTTCAGGCCGGAGAGTTCACTATCTTTTTCCGCCTTTTTCAACTTGAGCTCGGACTCGATCTCTTTTCGTTTATTTTCTGCTTCCTGAATGGCTTTTTCTGTTTCTTTCTGTGCTAAGCTAAGCTGAGTTTCCAGCTTATCAATTTGGCTTTTTACGTCCGAAAGCTCTTCCTTCTTCTGGAGGTCTTTAAGGTCCAGTTTCTCCTTCAGTCGTTTCTGTTTCTCCTTGATGGACTGAAGTTCGTTATCCAGTTTTTCTTTAAATAGTTGGTTTTCCTTCTGAAGTTTCAGAATCTGGTTCGACAGCTTCTTGAATTGCTCGGGTTTTGCGGTTTCGGAGGACGAGTCTTTCGGGGCCTCTTCCGGCTCGACCTGGTTCTGCTGGGCCGTTAACGGGATGGAGACGGAGAAAATAATGAACGCATTCAGTAGGATCTGTTTATAGCTGGAGGAGAACATTGTATGTTAGGTCAACGGAGGAGTAAGGTGGAAGAAAAATCAGGATGCTACCTGCTTCGAGCCGCGCGGGAAAGCTTAAAATAAGAAATATGGTAGTTACTCACCTGTTTGTGAAGAATCCGGGAGCGCCGGAATCCCTGCCGGCAAAATAAAGTAGAAATCCTCTTTCAGAACAAATAGGGGAGTAATTACGAATTATGGAAAAATCCGCTGCAAGAGAGGGCCATCATCCTGCAGATGGTTTGTTCCAACCTCGTCATGGTAACCTGCAGACGAGTTAGAATCAACTGGACAAAAATGATGTGTCCGTACTGGGGGAAATGAAATTGTATTGCGCTTCGAGTCGAGTAGTTCCCCTGCTTCCAGAGTAGTTAGACCCCATCCGAAAAGGGGGGGGTACTCAGCGCCCGATTTTTGGGGTATAACAAGGCATTTCGAGGAGGCAATGC
>CAYXQY010000044.1:0-513 GCA_964466525.1 uncultured Planctomycetia bacterium | reverse complement strand
GGAGGACGTCTCGATCCATGCGGGCCACCTGCACGGCGGCCGTGACCCCGGCCGACGTCCCGCCGTACACGATCACGTCGTACGATTTCTCCTCCTGCCCAAAAAGTGGTCCGGAGAGAACAAGCGCAAACAGCGCGAGGAGAAGTGCAAGTCGACTGGTTCCAACGTAACGTTTATACATAGACCCCATCCGAAAAGGGGGTGCGTACTCAGCGTGCGATTTTTGGCGTATAACAAGGCATTTCGAGGAGGCAATGCCGTATAAGAGTGCATTGTCGACGAGAAATAACGCCGGTATACGTCAAAAACCGGACGTTTTCTTCGAAAATGAGTCTCAGCGAGCGCTCTGCTGCGTCCTTCGACACTCGAAAACCCGCTAAAATGGGGTTTTCTGTGGTCGAACTCCTTGCGGAGCACTCGCTGAGATCTCACTGAGTGCACACCCCCTTTTCGGATGGGGGAACGCCGCGCAATGTACAGTTGTCTTGCACGGGAGAATGCCCGGTCAATTCG
>CAYXQY010000043.1:0-23331 GCA_964466525.1 uncultured Planctomycetia bacterium | reverse complement strand
GAGAACCTGACCGAAGAAGAACTGGCCATCTTCGACATCCTCACCCGACCCGAACCGGAACTATCCCCGGACGAGGAGGACGAGGTCAAGAAAGTGGCGAAAGACCTCCTGGAAACCCTCAAAGACGAAAAGCTGGTCCTGGACTGGAAGAAACGCCAGCAAACCGACGCGGACGTCAAAGTCACGATCAGGGACAAACTGATCGACCTGCCCGAGGACGAGTACCCGAAGGACGTGTACGAGGAAAAATGCCGGCGCATTTACCGTCACGTCCACGAGAACTACGACGGCGACGGGAAAAATATTTACAATCGGGCCGGATAGGACCATTCCAGCTTCAAACTGGATAGAGAGAACGATCAAGATCTACCGCAGGCGGTTGAAGCGATGATCTCGATTCCCACGATACAGCGGTGGTGAAGATTGTCCACCTGTAATCAGCGCTGTTCAACAGATGTTTGTCGAAGCTGGATAAGACGTTTGCGGATCTGTACCCCATTTCCGGGGAGACACTGCTTCCATAACGGTCCCAACAACCGACGTTTCACTTCATTCCAGGGGGTTTGAGAAACCGGTTTATTTTTTCATGGGATGAGAGCGGGTCTTATTGGGAGACGTGGGTGTTTGTTTGCGTCCGGCCTCAAGTGCTTTTTTTCGTTTCTCCTTAATTGCCTGTTTGCTTTCCCCCGGATTGACGTACAGATCACTATCCTCGTGGGCCGTCTGGAACACCTGTTTAACCCGGGAAACCACTTCCGGATGCTCATCTGCCAGGTTATGTTCCGCCTTCACGTCTTCCGAGATGTCATATAGTTTCACGTCCTTCGAAGGGTGCCTTCGATAGGCCCACCATTTTCCCATTCGAACACTCCGGGCATGTTCAGTGTGAGAACCGTTTTCCCAGTACAGATAATCGTGGGTTTTCTGCTGTTCCGGGTGACCGAGAAGCGTTGGAGCGAAACTGATGCCGTCCGTGTCCGGCGCTTCCGTTCCCGCCAGGTCCGCTACAGTCGCCAGCACGTCGTACTGCGCCGTTAAGTGATCAGTTTGCCCCGATTCGATCTGGCCCTTCCAGAATGCGAAAAATGGAGCACGCAGTCCCCCCTCATGTGTGGAAGCAAACTTTCCCTTGGGCCACGGTCCTTTGTTGTTGAAGAGGGGATCGTTTTTGTATGGGGATCGTCCGAAGTATCCCCACATACTGTATCCATGATCGGACGCGAAGAAAATGATGGTGTCGTCGTAAAGGTCCATCGATTTCAGGAGTTCGACCATGCGTCCCACACCCTGGTCCAGGTGGCCGATCATCGCCGCCCACTCTTTGTGTTTGAGACTCCAGGGCCGGTCCTGATATCGTCCGAGGTCCGGGGTAATCACCGGTCCGTGGGGGATCTGCGTGGTGTAGTACAGGAAAAATGGATTGTTCTTCTGATTCCTGATAAATTTCAGGGCTTCTTTTTGAAACAACGTTTCCGTGTTTTTTGCTTCATCAGGATCCGAAACACCGGCAGGCAGGAGTTTTCCCTCCTTGTTGTATCTGTTTTTTACACCGTCCAGATTGTCCGGTTTACGGGCGTTATATTTATACAGGCGGTCCATCTTGAATCCGTAATTGGCGGGAAGCGGAACGGTTTCTCCGTTTTTCATCAGGTAGTTTGGATAGTATCCGTGCGCACGGGACTGATCGTAAAACCCGTACGCGAGATCAAATCCCTGCCTGTGCGGAACGCCCTCGGTCCCGGGAAGCCCAATGCCCCACTTCCCAATGAATCCCGTCGCGTATCCGGCGTTTTTTAATACCTCTGCAATCGTAATGTCCTCGTCGCGAAGGTGATCCTGACCTCGAACGGATCGATTATTCCGAATGCGACTGTGCCCCATGTGCATGCCGGTCATTAGACTTGCACGTGCCGGGGCGCATTCCGGGGCTCCGCTATAGGCCTGTGTAAAACGAAGCCCATTCTCCGCCAGGTAATCCAGATTCGGCGTGCTGAACTTTTCCTGTCCGTAGGCCCCTAAATCCCTGTAGGACATGTCGTCAGCGTAAATAAAAAGAATGTTCGGTTTTGATACACGGTGTTCATCCGTGTCCTGAGCGAAGCTGCTATTCCACGCGGTCCCCGGGAATAGGACGACAATCGTTACGACGAACCGTACAATCATACGTCGATGGAATTCCAATTTATTTCTCCTTGTTTGGATCTACCTGAAGAAACATCCATTCGAAATTACGCACCTGTCTCCTGGAGGAAATGAGATCTGATCGAAAGTTGGGGATTGAACGTAAAAAAATGACAGATCCCTCCGGGTTCGAGTTGTTTACTCAATTCAATTGAGCCCGGGGAAGAACATATCCGATCAGATGAAAATCGTAACATGGAAGAAGAAGGAAATCGAGTTAGAAAAGAATCTCGGAACGAAGGGATCGGATCGTGAAAAAAGAGGTGCAAGCTGCTCGCTCGGGCACTTGAAAATGAGGTTGAGGCGTATATTCAGAAACACAGGCCGATCACCGACCAGAACGGGCACGGAAAAGACACCGGGAACGCAACCAGACCCGGGCGGACGATCACAGTACGGCAGGGGACTGTCTGTTGATCCACCACGCGTGAACAATGAGCGAAACTGGTAGAAGTTTACAGGCCGGATAATGTTCCCCTGCATGAGACGCACGCCAACGGTCGATTAGCTGATTTCGGCGCTGTATCCGAAGGGAATTTCACCCGGGAGATGTCAGAAGCACTGAAAGCGATCCCGGTCGAAAACACAACCGGGCTGTCGGCGCAGAAATGTGGAGCGATTGAAGACGTCCCGGGAACAGGAGGACGAAAACCGATCCAACTGTGATCCTCGGATCGAGAGTGGAACCGTCATTGTGAATTCTCCCATAACTCCTCTGTAGGAATTGCGTGCCCTGAGTGACCGAAGAGTACATTCGGTGGATCCGAGGAGCAAAATCTAAAAACTTCTGGAAAGAAAAGATTGGGTCAGACCGAAAAAAGGTTTCCGTTGACCCGGTAGGGTGAGAAGTGCGGGTTGTGTGAAGGATCAGTACGAACGGGAGATCCGCTCGCGGGAAACCCGCATGTACGGACCGGAGAGGGGCGGGCCCGGGAAACCGGGTCTGCCTATCTCTATCCGGGGTTCGACAGGTGTGTTTCCGTGGAAGTTTCCTTTCATTCAATGCGGGCGTTTCCTACCATGGATTCATCGGAGAGTCCGTCAGTCACGATCAGTTTCAGATGGATATATCATCGTATCATACCGTGGCTGTACGACCCGACCGTCGTTCTGAGGAGTCCCGCACGGAACAGGAACGATGGTGCTTTGAGTTTCCGTTTATGTTGCGTTGACGACCGGTACCGATGCCCCCGGAGCAAGCGAACCAATCGGATGCCGATTCCGAGTTTTACGAACGGTACAGGAACCGAAAGAAGACCTTTCGCTGGATACGATATGCCGTTGTGTTCGGCTGCATTCTAATGCTGGGTCTGGTTGTCCTGTATCTGTACTCCGGATATCGAAACGAACAGGCAGCACGTCAACGTCTGTCCCGGGCTGAATCGCTGGTTCAGGAGCACCGGTACGAGAAGGCGCAATCGGTGATTTCCGATCAGCTACTGACGAAGTACCCCGAAACGGAGGCCGCCGCGAAGGGCCGGACACTGGAAAAGAACCTGAAGGAGCTTCGGGAATGGGACGAGCGCACACAGGTATTCGTACGGGTAGGATCTTCCGACGACGGATCGGATCCCGAACAACAACTGAAGGGGATCCGTGAAGACCTGGACCGGCTGAACAGGATGGAACGGAATTTTGTTCGCTTTATCCGGGAGGAGTTTGGTTCGCTCATCGATGAACCCGATTCGTCCCCCGTCGTTCATAATCTGACCGCACACCAAAAACGGCTATCGAATCGCGCGAGTGATCTGCGCGAAACGATCGTTCGGGAAACGAAGACATCGATTCGTTCGTTAATCGAAAACCAACAGTACAGCGACGCACTCAAACGAGCGAAATCAGTTTCCCGGAAATATCAATCCGACACGGACAACACGGAGGAGAACCTGAAGGAACTCGCCGAGCAATGGATCCGAGAGGCGTTCCGTGACACCCGGGATCGGGTTCGGGAGCTGGAGGCAGGGGAAGAATACAGTGCGGCCATACGACGTGTACAAAAGGCGTTGAAACAGTTCAGCCGACAGGCGTTTCAGAAGAAGTTGAACAAAGACCTCAATCGGTTGCAGGAACGACGTGCGTCAGTGAAATCGGAGAAGGCGAAACAACAGGAGCAGGACGAGGAACGGGCGACGGCGGATTCGAAACCGTCCTCCGCGGATAAAACCCGGGAAACGTCGGATGGGAAACCCGAGGACGTACCGTTCAATGACCTGACCCTCGTCACGGAGGATCGGCAGAAGGTCTCGGGCCGTGTACTGAACCTGGATGGCGACCGTGTCGAGCTGCAAACGGAACAACAAACCCGTACGTACCGTCTGAGTGACGTTTCCCCCTCCTCCGCAGCACAAATACTGCAGACGGCCGGACACACCGAACGGGCGATACGATATAGCATGGAGCATGACGCGTACCGACAGGCCCGTCGGTTGATCGCCGCATCGGAACAGCGTGATCAGGCCTGGAAACAGGCCAACGTGAAAGCGGCAAACGCCTTTCTGAACGGTGCCGTTCGAATGTCCCCGTCGCAACTGCGCAAAACGGCACGGAAAAAGGAGGAATGGCTCAAGAAACAGGCGCAAAAGAACGATCGAGACAACGGCAGATCGCACGACGACCCGAACGTACATTCCGTTTCGACGATCGTCTACAAAGGGGACGTGTCCCGCCGTCTGGACATCGTGTTCGTCAACGACGGATGGACGAAAAAGGAGCAGGAACGTTACAACCGGATCTGCAATAAACTCGTCAGACGTCTGTTACGAGTCGAACCGTTCTCAAACTATAAACGGTATATTAATTTTCACCGCGTGAATCTGATTTCGGATCAATCGAGGATTGACGGGAGCACGGTACTTGGGTCTTCGCCTTCCCTCCGGCCCGATTACAATAAGGTACTGGAGTACGCGGGATTAGCTCCTGATACCGACCTCGTCGTGAATGTCATTAATTCCGACGAGGGGCGTGCGAACGGAACACGCGGGCTCCGTCCGGGGATCATGAACATCAACATGAACGGCCGAATAGGCTCCACGTTTATCCACGAACTTGGCCATGCGTTTGCCGGACTCGACGACGAGTACGTGGAAGCGGGGAAACGGGGATTCAGCAGGGACGAAGAAGACGAGCACATCAATACAACGCGGGTTTCGGATCCCCTGAAAGTAAAGTGGCACTACTGGAAATTTCCTGAACCCCCGGAGGGCCGTCGGGTGGGAACGTTTGAAGGCGCACACTATCAGGAGGAGGGGTATTATCGTCCGTCGCCAACCTGCCGTATGAAGAACTCGAGCGATCGGTTCTGTGTGGTCTGTTTCGAACAGATGGAAAAATCATTTTACCACAACGTCTCCCCGCTGGGTGCTGTCCATCCGCCCGGGGACGAGATCACCCTGTTTCTCGGTGAGAATCGAAATATACAGGCTCGAACGGTCGTCACGACCACAAAAGACAAATCGTTCGGCACGTTAGATGCGGACTGGTACCTGGACGGGGCACCGGTCGAGGAGACGTCGTCCGAGACGCTTCGAACCTGGGTGAATACCGGTGATCTTTCACTTTCTCCGGGAACACACGAAATCGGGGTGCGGGTGGATTTTTTCAACAGGCGCGTCCGGCGCGACAACGGGTTGCTGACCGACGCTCATGTCTGGAAACTACGCGTTCTCCCGTATCCGGAACCTCAATTGCGCATTGGAGGTCAGCGGCAAACGGCGCCGGGTTCGGAGCTTACACTATCCGTACAGCTCGACGAACGTTCACGTCAGCACAACCTCCGCGTCAAACCGCTGGAAAGACCCGCGGGGGCCCGGTTCGTGAAACAGAAGAACCTGCTGTCGTGGACACCGACCGCCCGTCAGGTGGGCTCACATGTGTTTCGAATCGGGGTGGTGAACGCGGATCAGGAGGTGGTGCTCAAACGGAATGTCCAGTTAACCGTCAGGAAGCGAAAGCGTTCCAACCACGCTCCGGTGATGTATCTCCCCCCGAAATTAACCGTGAAGGAAGGTGAATCGATTGATCGAACGGTGAACGCCTGGGATCCCGACCATGATTTTCTGACCTTTCAGTTGAAGGACGCTCCGGAGGACCTGACGATCAATCCGAAGACCGGTCGTCTTCACTGGTCGGTCGGGTATAATCATGGTTTTGAACGAACGCCCATCACGGTGGTGGTCACGGACGGTCGGAAAGAAATATCGAAGGAGGTCAAATTGGAAGTCCGGGATCAGCCTCTTCCTGCGTACGATAAGCTGAACGGATACATCGCAAAACAGGCACTCCGAAAACGAGATCCGCGAACGGTCATCGACGTATTCGAAGACCAGATGATGGAACTGCCACGCACCTTTCAGTTTATGGAAGCCATGCGTCTTCTTCGGCATGCAGATGAATCCGTGCGTTCAAAAGCGATTACCCACCTTCAAACGCTTCTATCCAGTCAGAACCCCACCATGAAAAAACGGTTCCTGCGCCTTCTGTTCACCGGCGTCAAACCACACATGTTTCATTTTACCGACGCCCCGGACGTCATGGACTTCCTGGAATCGCTAACCCGGAAAGCGAAAGGGGTTCAGGGGCTCACCTCCGTGGCCGGAGAGGTTTACGATCGACTGCAAAAAAACCGAACGTACAACAAAAAGCGGGGCGTTGACTTCAATTGACTGAAGGTCCTCCTGTGGACCTCTTAAAGAAAAAGGGAAACGGCGGATTCCCGGAGCATTGACATGGTTTGGAGGGAACCGGTCAAAAACAACCGTGGGGAACGACAGAAACACTGTCTGAAAACGAAAGCAGGATCTGTTCGTTTCCAGCATGCCAGGGATTTTTAGAAGAGAATAGCGTTTACTTTCTCTTGTCGATTTTCGTACAATATATCCGTCTCATTCGCTCATTTCTGCTCTTTTCTGTCATTGTGGAATTCCGCTCTGGGAAAACGTAACGCAACATCGATCGACATACAGGTGGAAGCCACGAACGAGCTTTCGGTGGCGATTATCCGGGCGCGTTTCAACCGGAAAATCACCGCCGCACTTCAGGAGGGAGCGGTTCAGACCCTCCGGGAGGCCGGTGTGGCGCCCGATCGGATTCACAGTTTTGAGGTGCCCGGGTCGTTCGAACTTCCGCAGGCGGCAAAGCGACTGGACGAACGGATGCCCGCACCGGACGGACTGATTACGATCGGCGCGGTGATCCGGGGGGAGACCCCACACTTTGATTACATCTGCACCGCCGCCACGAACGGGATCCAGGAAGTCGCCCTTGAGAAACCGTACCCGGTGGTTTTCGGGGTACTGACCTGCGATACCCGGGAACAGGCGAAAGCCCGTGCCGGTTTCACCGGGGCGGATCGCAACAAGGGCGTCGCCTCCGCCCGGGCGCTCCTGGAAATGATCCAGCACCGGCAGCACGTCGAACAATTCAATCAGCCCACGGAGTAACCCCATGTTGACTGAAACCGACGACGTCGAGCAGGACCGGCGAGATTCACTCCCGGAACGTACCCGTGCCCGCGAGGCCGCCCTTCAGTACCTATACGCCCTCGACGCGCGGGACGAGGAAGACCTGGACACCGAACAGTACTTCGAGGACAAGCAACTGTCGAACAAAAGCAAATCGTTCGGCAAGCGGCTGGTTTCACTCGTGCTGGAACACCGGGACGACATCGACGAGGAAATGAACGGGTACGCGGAAAACTGGGACCTGGACCGTATGTCCGTGGTCGATCGGAACCTGATCCGCCTGGGCATCGCTGAAATCTCCCATTTCGGCGACACGCCGCGAACGGTGGTCATCAATGAATGTGTGGAACTGGCACGTCGCCTGGGATCGTCCGAATCAAACGAATTCGTGAACGCCATTCTTGATCGAGTACAGTAATTATGGGAATTATTGGCAGTGCGATAGACAAGCTGAAGCAGGGCCTGTCCAGAACCCGGGACATGCTGTCCAGCGGGTTCCAGAAACTGATGTCCTCGCACCGGACCATCGACGAGGAGTTCCTGGACGAACTGGAGGAAGTCCTGATCACCGCGGACATCGGCGTCGAGACCTCGATGGAACTGATCGACGACCTGCGGGAGGCGTACCGGAACAATGAGCTTGAGGACCTGGAGGAGGTCCGACCCTTCCTCGAGCGCAAGCTGACCAACCTGCTGGACCGCGGCGACGAACACGACATACAGTGGAACAGGGACGGACCGACGGTTTTCCTGGTTGTCGGGGTCAACGGGTCCGGGAAAACCACCAGCATTGCTAAGCTGGCCGCCTCCCTGAAGGAGGACGGATACACCTCGATCCTCGCCGCGGCGGATACCTTCCGTGCCGGGGCGGCGGACCAGCTGGAAACCTGGGCCGATCGGATCGATGCCGAAATCGTCAAACACGAATCCGGCGGAGACGCCGGCGCGGTCGTGTACGACGCGACGGAAGCGGCGAAATCACGCGACCGGGACTGCGTCTTCGTGGACACCGCCGGCCGTCTTCACACGGAAAAAAACCTGATGAAGGAGCTGGAAAAAATTCAGCGGGTGCTTGGAAAACAGATCGACGGCGCCCCCCACGAAACCCTGCTTGTGCTGGACGCCACCATCGGTCAGAACGCCGTTCAGCAGGCCGAAAAATTCAATGAGACAACGGAACTGTCCGGCCTCGTTATGGCAAAACTGGACGGCACGGCGAAAGGCGGCGCACTGATTCCCATTCAGCGCCAGCTTGGCGTGCCGGTGAAATTCATCGGGGTCGGGGAACAGGCGGAGGACATCGAACCGTTTCGTCCGACAGAATTCGTCGAGGCCCTCTTTGAATAAGCTTACTCCTGCCCTCCGAGCAGATTGGTCCGCCAGCCTATTCTTTCTCTCATTTCTGCTCACCGGCACATTCTCGTTGATCGCGTGCCGTACACCTCCCACCCCCACCCACGAATCCGCCCGTTCCACGTTTTCCTCGTTCCGGAACGAAGTCATGAACGAGTCGTATTCAAGCGCCTATCAGTACCTCAGCGAGGACACGAAAAAGCGGTACACGCTAAACGAGTTCCACGGGCTGCTCGAGAAAACCCGGGCCGGGCGGCTGTTACGCTGGAAACTGAAAAACTGGACGATTCGGGAGGTCCGCCGGACCGGGGAGAACCGGGCGTACGTCATTCTGGCCGACCCGAACGACAAACACCGGAACCGGTATGAACTGGTTCGCGTGTCCACCGAGCGGGACCGACAGGCCTGGCGCCTGCGGTTCTATATCTCCGACGAGATGAATATCCCTCGTTCCGACGAACGGATGCTCTTCTCGAACACGGAGGAGCAATGAAACGCCTGAACACCATGCTTTTCCTCGGACTGCTCTCCATCGGCCTCGTCTCCTGCGTGAGTTCGGGGAAACCCGAATCGGAACAGGTGTTCTCGTCCGGGGACCAGACCCCACGGGACACCCTTCGAAACTTCCGGAAAACCATGCGAAAAGACGCCTGGCAGTACGTCCATGTACTGCTTAGTGAGCGCGCGCGAAGCTGTTACTCTCAGGACCGGTTGAAAACGTTCCTCACACGAACCATCCCCGGCGCACTCGAGCGGCTTCGTCTGCACCACTGGAACGTCAAATCCATCGAACCGGGGGACAACCCGGACGAAGCCCGGCTGACCCTCGTCCATCCGCGCGATCCCGACTTCACTCAGACATACCGGATGATCCGGGAGGACGAGTACTGGCGCATCGACTGGTCCATGGCCGACGTCCTGAACGTGCCCCGGTCCGTGGAATACTGCCCGTGACCCCGCCGTTCCGGTCGTAGATACCGGACTTCACACGTCTTTTGATCAGCGGTCCCCCCGCCCGCGAACGGCCCGCCCGTTTTCTTCAACCTCGAGCCCGGTGTTATAATTGCCGAACGTCACAAGTTTTTTCCGGAACCGTTCACCGATCCGCGGATGCTATTGCTCGTAACAACCCCATGAGCCAGAAAGAACGAGAAAAACTGAACCAGAAACGAAAACAGGCGGAGCAGGAAATGCAGGACGTCGAACTGGAGCTCCGGGAAGCAAAAACCACGCACGACACCCTGAGCGGATACCGGCAGGAGACGCACCTGCCCGTCTGCCCGCACTGCGACGGACTGATTCCCGGGGATCCCGATCAGGTCATCAGCATCGTTGAGCAGCGTATTGACGAACTCGAACAACAACTGGAGAGCCTTCAGCGAAAGAAGAAGAAAGTGGAAGAATACATGCCCGAGGACCCCTCCTGATGCCCGCCGGAGATCGGAAGGTCGTCGAGTCCGATACCGGGCCAGCACTTCCTCTTTTCTTGCCCGATGCCGGGCGATGTTTTTATTCGTGGCTCCCTGTCAAACTGCACAGAAGAGGTTTGATCGCGGGTGAGCATTCCTGCAACAGATGTGATCTTGAATTCACAACCGACCGGCGTTACAATCACGCATCCTATTATTGAAACTAAATCTCAATTAGGGGTTTTCGGGCGGTCTTCGATCCTTCGACGATGATTTTCTGAGACGATTGATATGGATCTCCAAAGAGATCTCGGATCAAACCAATATCAGCGCGGGGTCAGGTGGGTGTTGTTCGTTTTACTTGTCGCGCTGCCCGTATTCCTGACCATCAGCTGCGGAAACGAAACCGATACCTCCTCGTCCGATGACGGGGAGACCGCAAAGCGAAATTCGACCGACACGACCCTTGTTGCGTACCGAAAGCAGGTATCCGAACTTGATGCCCGCCTCCAGGTCGAGAAGCCGACGAACGGATACCGGATTGGTGTGTTCACCGGAGAAGCCCAAATCCGGTACACGCCGGACGGACAACGTGACGAACCCCCTTCCGACGCCCTGTACCTCGGCGTAACCCTCCGTGAAAAGCGCACCAAGCGATACCTTCCGGGATCCTCGGTGAAGGTCTCCTACGGGGATCACTCGTGGACGCTCGAGGAGACCTGGGGGGACGTCCATCACTATGGTACAAACGTGGAAGCGTCTTTCGATCAAAACGCCCCGCTTACGGTGCAGGTGTCTCCGCCCGCGTACGGCCGTCACGCGGAGATGAAATCCGTATACATCAACCCTGCATCCGTGTCGTTTCCGGTCGAATCCACCGACCCGAACGGACACCCGGTCCTGCTCGGCTCGAAGCCGGCACCGGTATCCAGCGACTATAAGATTGGATCAAGCCTGCAGATTGCCCTTTCGGAATCCCTTGCCGTCAAACGAGCGGGGCCTTACAGGGTCGGGTTCATCGTGGAGGGGGCCGAGCCGTTCTGGACCTGGTCGGACGGCGAGTTAACCCCCCATCCCGGGAACGGAACCGACGCGAACCACTTCGAAATCGTTTTGCTGGACCGGGAGACCAACGAACCGATCCCGCATGCGTCGATTTCCCTTTCGTTCAAGGCCGGGGACACGAAGAAAAACATTGCCCTTTTTCCGCTTCTTGCGGAGTTCTACCATTACGGAACCAACGCGTCCGTGCCGTCGGGCAAGACGTACACCGTGACAGCGTCCATCGAAGCACCCCGCCTGCAGACGTTCAAAAAAGATCGCTTTATCGACGAGACGGTCACGTTTCAGTGGACAAAATCCGAGTAATCAGGATCGTACCAACGTTCATGGATTTCAGGACACCAATTTTCTTTTCGGTCGTCTGTCTGCTCGTCGCACTTACGACGGGGATTATGTATTTGCATGCCGTTGAAAACGACACTTCAACGAAGAAAAAGGCGGCGCACGAAAGCTATGAACCCCTTCGGACCTCCCTGATGAAAACGCGGACCGGCGCTACGGAACGGTTGCCAATAGATTCCGCCACGATCCTGCGCGACCTGTTCCGTCGATTTGAGCGTTCTCCGTTTTCGGATCACCCTGCGACCGGACACCGGTTGCTATACCGGAACCCTGAGGAAATCCGGATGAAAACCACCTCCCGGTTTCCATCGTGTTCCGTGGACCGGGACCGAAAAACCGGACGGGAGCTGTTCGGTCAGTGTGTACAGGTCGGATTGGGCCGGGAGAGACCGACCCCGGAACTCTTTCTCTTCACCCCATCTCTCAGGGGTCTTCGGGAGGGCCTGTTGACCACGGGGTTCGTCACCCGCGGGTTCTTTCTTCGACTGAGTGAGAAGATCTGATCCGGAGGCGATCCGGATGTCACCGTCTCCTTCCACGCACCATCCGAGGAAACCTCGAAAATCGAGGGAATTCATCCGCATCAACCATTTGCTGCAGTCCGCGGGTTCCGACGATCTCCTTATAGTACGGTCTCTTCCGGAAGACAGGACCGAGCTTTCCCCTCTTTCCCGGGAATTTCGACGGCAGGTACCGGGTGTACTAACGACACGGCGGAACCGAGATGAATTAGGTTCAAATTTTTGTTACAACAAAAATCGATCGTTTATTCTTCACGTCAGAACCACGACAAAAGGAGGTGTAAAACGATGCCCGAAACGGACATTCTGTTAGTTACCGGAGACTACGCGGAGGATTATGAAGTGATGGTCCCTTTTCAGGCGCTTCAGGTTGCCGGTCACACGGTCGACGCCGTCTGTCCCGACAAATCGGAAGGGGATTCCATTGTTACTGCGGTGCACCAGCCGGAGGGCCACCAGACGTACACGGAACGCCAGGGCCATAATTTTACGTTGAACGCATCGTTTTCGGAGGTGTCCGAACCGGCCTACGACGCGCTGCTTTTGCCGGGGGGCCGTGCTCCGGAATACCTGCGTACGGATGACCGCGTTCTGGACCTTGTCCAATCGTTCGACAGCAAGGAGAAACCCATCGCCGCCATCTGCCACGCGGCACAGGTTCTGGCTGCGGCCGGCGTCCTGGAGGGCCGTTCCTGCAGTGCCTTCGAAGCGGTGGCCCCCGAAGTCGAACAGGCGGGAGGAGAATTCGTGGATCCGGGCCCCGAGGGGGCGGTGATCGACGACAACCTCGTGACCGCACCGGCCTGGCCGGCCCACCCCGCATGGATCACCAAATTTCTTGAGGTACTCGGTACGAAAATTGAACCGTAAACGTTCGAGCTTTCACATTTTTCATCAATTGTTACATTTTCACGATGGCAGATTATGTACAGCAGTTCATAAACCAGGTGAAGGAGGCGTCGGATTCTGGAGATATTAACTCCATCGAAACCTTTATTACGGACGTACAGGAGGTGTTTGAAAAGGTGATCGGCGAGGGGTTCACCCGCCTGGACGTCCTGACGGACGTGGACAGCGACAGCCTGACCTTCCGCCTGCAGGACGAAGAGGAAATTGCTGAATACGAACTGTTCAGCATTCACTTGGACGGAACCATTGACTTCTACTTTATCATCGAAACGGAAGATTATCACCATGACACCTTCGGATTTGAAGCACTGGAAAACAATCCCACGCTCTGGTTCGAGGGAACGTTTGACGACATGCACGGCATAGATGTGGACGAGTTGCTGGAACACGAGGATGAGTTCGTTGAGGAACTCACCAGTGCCATTGAGAATTTCTCAATTGACATTAACACCATTCTGGAAACGGACGACGAAGTCGACAAAATGGACCGTGACATGAACATGGAGGAACCGGACTTCGACCGGGGCCGGAACCTGGACCAGCAGGGGGGCACCCGGGAAACGTTTTAGCGGGATGGCCGTTCGTCCGGAAATCGTGTCCTTCACGGGATTTTGCATGGCCCTTCAGACAGGTCTCCTCGTACCTGTCCTGCGGATTTTCTATGGTTCGAATGTTGGTCGACAGGTTTTCTTCACATCACCTGTCACACATGCTACGATCACTGTTGCAGGAGAATACGGTTTATGCCGTGGGCCTTCGATCCGAGCTGAACCCGGTTTTTCTTGATACCAACACCGATGAAACACACGAATTTTCTCCCAATCCCCCTCCTCATTTTTGTCCTGCTATCCTTTTTTCAGACCGTGGTGCCCGCGGCGGACTTCAGCAGTAACTTTAAGACAACGCCGGATCGAATCTGGCCCGGCCGGCACTACTGGCCCAATCCGATGGAAAACTGGCGGGTGCAGGATGGCCGGCTTACCTGTACCACCGAAAAAACGGATCGAAACGTGCATCTGCTGACGCACACACTGGGGCCTCATCAGGAACCGTTTTCACTGAAGGTCACACTTGGCCTTTCAGACATGAATTCGGAGCCGAAAACCCACTTTGATTTATCGCCCGGGGACTCGCTCGAAAACGAATCGGAAAAGCCGCGCATTCAGAACAGGGGCCTGTCTATTACCGCCGAGGTCTCACGTATGGGAGATACAGGCGTTCTGATCGCGCAGGGTGGGGGCGTGGTTGGATTCACCCTGTACGTAACGGACGGAAAACCGGCGTTTGCTGTCCGAAACGAGGGTCAGGTACAGAACATCGTCGCGTCAGATGCCCCCCGGGCCCAACAGGGAACGCTGTCCGTTCATCTTCAGAAAAACGGTCGGGCGGACCTCAAGTTCAATGGTCGTACGCTTGCAGCCGGAAACGTGGGGACGGTCGAAAAACTGCCGATCGATGGATTGCAGGTCGGTCGGGACCTCGGTACCCAGGTTGGCCCGTACAGTGGCCCGTCTCCTTTTAACGGCAAATTAGATCGGGTGACACTGGAGCTTGGCGAACGGTCCCGTTCGAGACGTGGTGCGGCGGGCTTCGAGATCGGCGTCACCAATTCCGTCGGTGATTACCGGGCGACGGCTTTCCGGGGAAACGGTTTGAAAGCGGTGATCACCGCTGACAACCGGCTTCATGTGAATGGACAATCCACTTCGTTTTCCGGTTCCGTGAATCAGGGACCGATACAATTGACACTGCACGGGAAGCCGAAGGAAAATGGACAATTTGAACTGACGTTTCAGGCCGCACAATCATCGCCCAACCGGGGGGAAACGTCTTCACTTCGAACCACGGTCCCTGCAAACAAAATTGAAGGTGCCGTTCGCCTGACACACAATCCCGGTTCCTTCGTGGACTCAGCGAACACGCGGTTCTGGTTTCAGGGGTTTCAACTGACCGGTGAGAACGTACGTTCTCACCCCGATCGTTCATTTGGCCCCATTCTCTGGACCATGTACAGCCTGCACAATCCCGTTGATGAACGTGGATATATTCTCAAGATGTCCGCTCAGATGCCGCCCCTGGGGGATCGGGACAACCGTTCCGTTCGTCTCCAGGTCAAAAACGAGGATCGATGGAAGACGGCCGATACCGCGACAATTGCCCCGGATGCCCGTAACGCAATCTTTCGCGTCACGGATTGGCCGTCCGACCGCGACGTGCACTACCGGGTCGTCTACCGGACCGAACGTACGAATGGAGAAACCGTTCGGGACAGCCGATCGGGCGTCATCCAGCAATCACCGGACCGGGAGGAAACCATTTCCGTTGCGGACCTGAACTGCCAGGTTGATTATGCCTTTCCGTACGAACCCGTGGCCAGGAACGCACGGGCCGTGGATCCGGACCTGCTCCTTTTCGCGGGGGATCAGCTGTACGAAGGAAACGGGGGATACGGAGTCGTCCGGGAGCCGGCGGATCAGGCTATTATCAATTACCTTCGAAAATTTTACATGTTTGGCTGGGCGTTCGGTGACCTCATGCGCAACCGTCCCACGATCTGTCTTCCCGACGACCACGACGTGTTTCAGGGCAACCTCTGGGGCGAGGGGGGCGAAAAATTAGAGGGGGGAAACACAAGTACAACGTCCGGCTACATCGAGCCGGTCCGGACTGTGAACGCTATATTTCGGAGTCAGACCGGTCATCATCCCGGCGTACAGAACCTGAAACCGACCAAACGTGGAATACGTGCCTATCACGGGGAGGTTCAGTACGGCTGGTTGAGCATGGCCGTCATTGCGGACCGACATTTTAAATCCGGGCCGCGAAACGTGGACACCGGTTCCGGCCGACCGGACATCGTACGTGAAAAGGACATCAATACAAAAAAACTCGACAAACCAAAGCTGAAACTGCTCGGTGAGCGCCAGCTACAATTTCTTGAGGACTGGGTGCGGAACTGGGAACACACGGAGATGAAAACCGTCTTCAGCCAGACCACGTTTTCCAATGTGATGACTCACACCGGTCCTAATTTCCAGCGGGTCTACGCCGACCTCGATTCCAACGCCTGGCCGCAGTCGGGACGGGATCGTGCACTCCGTATACTGCGCAAAGGGTTCGTTTTTCACCTTGCCGGTGATCAGCATGTACCCACGCTCTCACATCACGGAATGAAGCGGCAGCGCGACAGCATCTGGACCTTCGTTGCCCCGGCCATTGCCGTGGGCTGGCCGCGGAAGTTTACGCCGGATGAAGTGGATCTGCCGTACAGCAATCGACCGGATCATGGGTTGCCCAATACGGGCGAGTACAAGGATGGTTTTCACAATAAAATGTACGTGTACGCCGTGGGCAATCCCCCAATTCAGGATGCGCCGGAGGACGCTCCCTCCCGCTACCGGAAGGCGCACCGGAAAGCGTCGGGGTTCGGCGTGGCCGTTTTTGATCGAACCGAACGCACGATCACGACAAACGCCTACAAATTTTATGCCGGACGGACCGACGGAGACCATCAGGGAAACCAGTTTCCCGGCTGGCCCACTACTGTTACTCAGATGAGCAATTACGGAAGACCCCACCACGATCGGCTGCCGGCCGTATCGATGGAGGGCGTGGACCATCCGGTCGTCCAGGTGATTGATCAGGAACGTGGGGAACTGATCTATGCAATTCGTTCTCCCCGTCCGTCCTTCCGACCGTTCGTTTTTGAACCCGGTGCATACAAAGTAAGGGTGGGACACCCGGAGGAGAACCGTTGGAAAAGCAGGGTGTTTTCCGTCGAGAAACAGTGAACGCGACACGTGTGTGTGCTAATGGAATAATCGTTTTCCTGTCACCCTGGCTCCAGGACGCTCGTGTTCGGAACTGAAACGGCACCGGGGGGTCCCGAAGCGAGCTGATCGATGCACTGCTGCAGAACCGACCCGGACAGGCTCACGATTGAAACCATTTCGGTTAAGAATTACAAATAAATTATGAACTCACTCGTGCCTGTATTAGGATCTTGAACCCTTTGAAATGAGTGTTTCTCATGCGTCATAATCGTTTTTTGATCGCAGTCCTTCTGATTGCAGGAGGTTGGACCCTTCCCACAAACGTAATGGCCCGGGATATTCCGAAAAAAAATGAGCGCCAGCCGGAGCAGGAGTCGCTGGGGGGCTACACGGACTCTCCTCTTTTGCCCGGTGGTAAGTGGCACGTACACGATCCGAACCGTCCCCAGCCGAAGGTGGTCACGCCGCTATACGACGGCAAACCGGTGGCCCCTCCGGAGGAAGCCCGCGTGTTGTTTGACGGAACCAATCTTGAACAGTGGAGGAACAAGGACTGGAAAGTGAACGATGATCATATGATCGTGAAGAACGGCAGTCAGATATCCCGGGATGAATTTGGGGACGTGTATCTGCACGTGGAATGGATGATACCGAAATCCGTCGAGGGAAAAGCACAGCACCGCGGCAACAGCGGCGTATTTTTGATGAACCGGTACGAGATTCAGGTGCTGGATAGCTGGGCGAACCGCACCTATCCGGACGGCATGGCCGGCGCAATTTACGGTCAGAAACCACCCCGTGTCAACGCCAGCCGAAAACCGGGTCAGTGGCAGAGCTACGATATTTTCTTTCGTGCCCCGAGAACCGGCGAAGACGGAGACGTTACGGAACCGGCCCGGATGACGGTACTGCACAACGAGATTCCAATTCACAACAACGTCGAACTCCTCGGAAGGACCACTCATAAAAACCTGGCCGAATACCACAATCCACCGGCGCGCGGTCCCATCCAACTACAGGACCACGGACACGCCATCCGGTATCGGAACATCTGGGTGATACCGATGGATTGAACAATGGAGAAGAATGTTTTTGTTTATTGAATTCCTCGACCGAGTTTCTGGGTTCAAGTTGTTGAGGTGTAAGCCGTCGTGAAAAAGCTACACCACGTATATGTTGCTCTTGTGGTTTCCATCTGTTTCCTGGGGGGCCTGAACGGATACCAGCCGAACCGGGCACAGGCACAGCAGAACAGCAACAAATACAACGTACTGTTCATCGCCGTGGATGACCTTCGTCCGGAACTGGGTGCGTATGGACGATCGTACGTACGGACGCCGGAGATCGACCGCCTTGCTGAAAACGCGGTGACGTTCACAAATCATTATGTACAGGCCCCGACCTGCGGCGTGTCGAGGTACGCTCTTTTGACCGGACGGAGTCCCGCCTTTTCCGGCGTTACAAACGGGAACAACGCCATTTACCGGGGCGGACACGCCCTGTCCCGGGAACAGAAGGAGGGCGCGCAGTCCCTGCCCGAACTGTTTCGGAGAAGCGGATATCACACGGTGGACATCGGAAAAATATCTCACATGCCGGACGGAAAGGTATATAATTACGATGGGTCCGGGAATGGTCGCCCGGAAGTCCCACATGCCTGGGATGAGCTTCCGACGCCGTACGGTCCATGGGAATACGGATGGGGCGCGTTTTTTGCCTATCCCAACGGAAAACATCGGGAAGATGGAGAGGGTCACCGGGATCTGATGAATTTCGAAGCGCAGAAGGATACGGACCTGCCGGACGGCCGTCTCGCGGAAACGGCGGTTAAGAAACTCGGAGAGCTCAAGCAGACCGACGAACCGTTCTTCATGGGGCTGGGATTTTACAAGCCTCACCTGCCGTTCGTCGCCCCGGAAAAAGATCGTGAGGCCGTGGAGGACTGGGATGTGCCTCCTGCTTCTCACCCGGAGAAGCTGGATTCAGCCTACTGGCACGGGAGTGGAGAATTTTACAAGTACGATATGCCGTTCAATAAGTCCAAACCGCTCTCAACGTCGGCCCGCAGGCAGGCCCGGAAGGCGTATCTCGCCTGCGTGCGATACGTGGATCGTCAGGTCGGAAAGGTACTGGACGCGCTCGAGGAACAGGGCCTCGACGATTCCACGATCGTGGTACTGTGGGGCGACCACGGATGGTACCTCGGCGAATACGCCCTCTGGGGGAAACACACCCTGCTGGAACGGGCCACGAAATCTCCCCTGATCGTCTACCATCCGGACCTCGAGGACCGGGGTGTCAAGGTGGATGCACCGGTGGAGACGATCGATCTCTATCCCACGCTGATCGATCTGGCGAACCCGGACTTCACGAACACTCATTGGCCACTGGATGGTGTATCACTCAAACCGTTACTTCAGGGAGAGAAGGAAACACTTCGGTCGGGAGCCGTCACGTACTGGAGGAATGGGGTGTCGGTACGGACCCGGCGCTGGCGTCTCATCTCCTCCGGGAAACCGGGTAACTGGAAAAACACGGAACTGTACGACCTGAAAAATGGAACGGAGTCGGGTCGGGATGTGTCGGAGGACCATCCGAACGTTGTGCGTAAATTACAGCAGTACCTGAAAAAGCGTATGACGAGAGAGAAGTAACATCTTTTCCGGAATTAATCATGAAACGAACCGTTTTCGCAATGATGATCGGCTGGTATGTTGTCGGCTGGATTTTATTTCCTGTCAGCATTTTATCCGCGGAACCGGATTGGATTTCGACGGACGGTCTTTATTTCCGGGAGGATGCCGCGGATACACCCCAGGCCCTTCCGATTACTCAGGAACACGTGGCCCATCCGGAGTTGACCATGCGCATGCGCGGCGC
Organism: uncultured Planctomycetia bacterium; assembly: GCA_964466525.1. Lineage (GTDB taxonomy): Bacteria > Planctomycetota > MHYJ01 > CAYXQY01 > CAYXQY01 > CAYXQY01. Next base: position 3,442 of record CAYXQY010000043.1, on the reverse strand, counting down.
CGCGGAGAAGCAACTCAAAAAAAGCCATCACGAAAACCACCCGAACGATCCGCATTACATCTGGTCCGGACGGTGCGAGTCCCGGTGGGCGATCAGCTGGACGAAGGAGGATGCTACCGCGGACCTGTCCGGGTCGGAGGCATTCGTTCGGATGCGTACCAAAAATTATGATCGAACGCTCTATTTGCTTATTCGCACGGATCAGGGATGGTTTGTATCGGGCAATGGCGCGAATCCGTCGGAGGACTGGACGATCACAACCCGTTCGATTTCATCGTTGAACTGGTTCCGGCTGACTTCATTCGACCGCGGAAAAAAGGCGGATGCGGTCAATCTCAGTTCGGTTCGTGAAATTGGCGTCACGGACCTCCGACGTGGAAACGGAAGCGAGGCCTGTTCCCGGCTCGACTGGATCGAGGTGTGGGAGCATCCGCCCGAACGGTCCGTTTACGCCGTGCGGGCCGTGGACGGGTACCAGTTGTACGACCGGGGTGAACCGGTTCTGTTTTACCATATCAGGGAGAATTCCTGGAAGAACGACTGGCAGCGGACCAATTACATTCATCCACTGCAAGGACTGGACGGGCAGGTGCTGACCGAAGATTTTCCGGAGGACCACCCCTACCACCGCGGCATCTTCTGGGCCTGGCAGCGGGTCTACGTCAACGAGCAACATGCAGGGGACGCGTGGCACCTCAAGACGATCGACCGGACGGTCCGTAAGGTAAAGGTGCTGCATGACCGTGAACAGGCCGTGGATCTGTTGGCGTTCGTGGACTGGACCGCTCCTTCGTACAGAGGAGGGGACGAACCGTTTCTGCGGGAGAAGGTGACCATTCGGGTGTTCCCGCGTGATCGGGGACAACGTATAATCGATGTGCAGACCGAGTTTCGAGCTCTGGCGGACTCCGTTCGGATCGGCGGGGCGGACAATGACAAAGAACTCGGGGGGTTCGCCGTGCGTTTGGGCGTTCCGGACGACATCCGCTTCCGAATCCCCTCGGGCGACGTATCCGCGCGACGGACCCCCGTGTCCCGGGCACCGTGGTGTACGTTCACCGGTTCCTTCGGCGAGGGTCCGGAGTCAGGGGTTACGGTCATGACCCATCCGAACACGCCCGGCTTCCCCCAGCGGTGGGTTCTACGTGATCGACCCAGCATGCAGAACCCGGTATTTCCCGGTCGAGAACCCGTTTCGGTCCCGTCCGACCAACCCCTGAAACTGCATTATCGACTGGTTTTGCACGGGGGTGAACTTGATGAAGAGGCAATATTTGATCAGTTTGTACGGTAAGCCTGTTCCTTCTGGATCAACAGCGGGGTCGTTCGTCGAAGTGATCGGTCACCAACCATTGCTGATCGGATGAGATCAATGTGATTTCCGGAACCCACTCCCCTTTTGAGATAACAATCCGTTTCTCGGCAGGGGCAGTTCCGCGCGGTGGACGGCAAGGTGTGTTCCGTTGCCGTAATTTGAGCTTGTGCAGTGGTCAATTTGGGGAAAGTTTCAGGTTCTCGCCCTTCGTTTTGCTGGAACGAAAGCGTAATTGCCAGGTCTATTCCGAAAAAAAATGAGCGCCAGCCGGATCAGGAGTCATTGGGGGGCTACACGGTCTCTCCTTTTTTGACCGGTGGTAAATTGGCACGTACACGATCCGAACCGTCCACAGCCCGAGGTGGTGACGCCGGCCCACGACGGAGAGCGGGTTACGCCTCTGGAGGACGTCCGCGTGTTGTTTGACGGAACCAACCTTGAACATTGAAGGAACAAGGACTGAAAACTGAACGATGATGATATGATCATGACGAACGGTAGACAGATATCCCGGGATGAATTTGGGGATGTGTACCTGCACTTGGAATGGATGTTGCCGGAATCTATCAGGGGAAAAGCGTAGCAATGCGGCAACAGGGGCGTATTTTTGATGAACCGGTACGAGAAGCAGGTACTGGATAACTGGTCGAGCCGCACCTATCCGGACGGTATGGCCGGAGCGATATACGGCCGGAACCCCACGTGTCAATGCCAGCCGCAAATCGGGCCAAAGGCAGCGTTACGATATTTTTCTTCCGTGGCCCAAGAACCGGCGACGATGGAAATGGAAAGGAACTGGCCCGAGTGTCGGTGCTGTACGACGGGATCCAAATTCACAATAACGCCGAACTTCCAGGCAGAACCTCCTGAAAAAAAGCGAATATCAGAATCCGCCGGAGCGTGGTCCCATCCAGCTACAGGACCATGGAGACACCATTCGTTAACGGAACATCTGGGTGATACCGAGCATTGAACAAGGGAAATGTATAAGCAAGGTGTTCTGTTCAGATTTCCCGACCAAGTTTGTTCAAATTGTTGAAGGATGAGATGTCATGAAAAAGCTACAGCACGAATGGGTTGCTCTTACGATTTCCATATTTTTCCTGGTTCTGAGTGGATACCAGCCGAACCGGGCACAGGCACAGCAGAACAGCAACAAATACAACGTATTATTCATCGCCGTGGATGACCTTCGTCCGGAGCTGGGGGCGTACGGACGTTCGTACGTGCGGACGCCGGGGATGGACCGTCTTGCTGAAAACGGTGTAAAGTTCACCAATCATTATGTACAGGCCCCATCCTGCGGCCCGTCGAGATACGCCCTTTTAACCGGACGGAGCTGGGCCTTTGCCGACTCCGTAAAGGGTAACAGAATGATGTACAAGGGCGAACACGCCCTGTCACCGGAACAGATGGCGGGCGCACAGTCGCTGCCCGAACTGTTTCGGAGAAGCGGTTATCACACGGTTAACATCGGAAAGATTTCGCATATGCCGGACGGCAAAGTGCATGGCCATAAGGGGGGCGGAAGCAAACGACCCGAACTCCCACACGCCTGGGATGAGTTTGCGACGCCGTATGGACAGTGGGAGTACGGATGGGCTGCGTTTTTTGGATATCCGGACGGCAGCCATACTGCATTTCCCATGTGGACGAATCCACCGGGGGATTTAATGAATTTCGAAGCGAAGAAGGATACGGACCTGCCGGACGGACTAATGGCGGAAAGGGCAGTTGAGAAACTCGGGGAACTCAAGCAGACCAATGAACCATTCTTCATGGGGCTTGGATTTTATAAACCACACCTTCCGTTCGTTGCTCCGGAAAAAGATCGGGAGGCGGTGGAGAACTGGGATATACCCACTACTCCCCACCCGCAGAAATTGGATTCCTACTACTGGTCCTCGAGTGGAGAGTTTCAGTCGTACAATTTGCCGTTTAACTGGTCCATACCGCTCTCAAGGTCGGAACGTATGCGGACCCGGAAAGCGTATCTCGCCTGCGTGCGGTACGTGGATCGGCAGGTCGGAAAAGTACTGGGCACGCTTGAGGAACAGGGCCTCGACGATTCCACCATCGTGGTTCTTTGGGGCGACCACGGATGGTACCTCGGCGAATACGCGATGT
>CAYXQY010000042.1:22781-23966 GCA_964466525.1 uncultured Planctomycetia bacterium | reverse complement strand
AAAAAGTCGAATGAGAAAAAAAACGTTACCAACTCAAGAGGCCGATGCGTGGACAACCCTCGCACGACCCTTCGCCGAACAATGTACCAGACCGCGCACACCGTTTCAAACTGATGTTAGGAAACCTCACATGGAATTACTGTTGTGGCATGGGCTGGATGGAGAAGGTGGTGAACGATAAGTGCCGGGGTGTAGGCAGGGGACGGGGTGTTGCAGTGGAATGATGGCCGAATGTAAAAAATGATCGATGCACTGCCAGATGTCCGGTACGAAACGGGACCGGCACGTGGCCGTGCCCGATCACCTTCCACGACCCGGCGTGATCAAGGTGATGTTCGATCGAACGTTCAGCGAGAGGAAGAGAGAGGGCGCTATGTGAAGGAGAAAATGCGAAACGGACCCTCCCGGAATTTCAGGCTGGTCCGGAAGTGGCAATCACTTTTCACGACCGGGATTCGGTCTACAGGTCCGGTGAATCGATTGGCATGGTGTTTCTGGAATATGCAGCCCATCTCTCCTACACGCTTTCAGGTACAAAGGACAACCCATTTATGGAATCATTGCGTTATTCAACGGACACTTCGAGAAACCGAACGAGTCGCTGATTGCAGGAGCGGAGACGCTTGAAGAGCTGATTGAAATCACAGAGGACCGGGGGTGCATTATGGAATGAGTGAAGAAGGCATTCAGGCCTCGGTAAAAGTCCCCGATGAGTTTTATCCAGCAGGAGGGGGAAAACGGAAACGTTTGAACACGTCGCCATTCAACCCATAGGTTAGAATGGATTCCTAAGGTCACAAAAACCACAGGACTCAGTGGTGCGAATTCTGGCGACAGGCTCATAAAGATGATCATTTTCAAACTTTAGATGATGACTACGAACATTTTTTCCAATCAGATTGGAAGTCGAACGGTATGTGAGGTCATTACGGTCTTCCTCATCTCCATCCAGATTGTTCTGATTCAAACCGAGGGGATAAGCCAGGATGAACACCCAAACGTTCTCTGGATTTACGTGGAAGATCTGTCTCCCTGGATCGGAAGCTATGGCAATAAAATAAACGAAGATGCCACACCGAACATCGACCGTCTTGCCGAAAAGGGGGTGCTTTTTGAACGAGCCTATGCGCCAAGCCCGGTCTGTTCACCCACAAGATCCGGCGTTATCACGGGAGCCCATCCCAT
>CAYXQY010000042.1:0-22681 GCA_964466525.1 uncultured Planctomycetia bacterium | reverse complement strand
CCGGTGGATCATCCGAGTAACTCCACCTACCGTCAGATCGTTGCTGAGCATTACAACTCGATCCGTCTGAACGATAAACGGGTTGGGATTGTTCTGGATCGCCTGAAGGAAGATGGGCTGTTGAACAATACCGTTATTTTTTATTTCTCGGATCACGGGGCGAATAGGCTACCACGGTACAAACAGCATCCGACGGAGGGAGGACTGCACGTACCGCTAATTATTGCCGGACCTAAAAAATGGATTCCTCAGGGAAAAACGTATTCCGGGCTGGTGTCCCTCCTCGATGTAACCGCCACCACAGCGGCACTCGCCGGTGAGCAGATTCCGTCGTATTACGGTGGTCGCAATCTGCTTGACGAAGATCATGACCGGCGGGACTTCGTGTTCGCCAGCAAGGATCGGATGGGGCGAGCAATCGATCGAGTACGGTCCGTACGTGGAAAGCGATTCCGATACACGAGATATTTCAAGCGGGACCGGATCCTTCTTCAACCGGCTTTCCGTGACAGACGAGCCCCGACACTGAACCTTTATAAGCTGTACATAAACGGCCAATTGCGCCCAGCTCTCTCAAACATCTACTTTGGTCCACGACCGAAACAGGGATTCTGGGATCTGACCAGGGATCCTCATCAGGTCAAAGATCTATCAAGCTTCCCTGAATTTCAGTCGGAGCTAAAACGATACAGAAACGTTCTCTCAGAATGGATCAAAAATATGAACGATCAGGGCAAACATCCTGAATCCGAGGCGGCGCTGCGACGCTGGGGAGATAAAATTCGCCAGGGGGTCAATCCGGAATACGAACGGGTTCGTTCCGATTCTGACGGGGATGGATTATCAGATCAGCTGGAACAGTACACGGGTCGTGATCCGAAGTGGGGACGCCTCCACTGGGAATTCGACAACGGTGGTTGGCAGACGGAGGGTTGGATTGGTGATGGGGTCTCACCCTTGCCCGGGTCCCTGGGGTTTCTTGAATTTCACTTAAAACGGCAGCAGTCCCGAATTGTACGAAAAGGGTTGAATGCCTCCACCTTGGCGAACGAAGAACCGCTTCGTATACGATTTCGCACAACAAACCCTGTTTCTTTGCGGCTTCACGCAAAGATCGATGGTCAGGTCCACAAAACCGAATGGAACGATGTAAGGCCCACGAGGGAGTTTCCTCAAATTACCTTCATTGTGACGGATTTAGACTCATGGAAGGGAAAGATACAGCAGCTTGACGTACAGTTCCGCGGAAAAGTCGGAACAACGATCGAAATCGATGCGATCCGTGTCAGTGACGGGGATTGGGATGACGACGGTGTGCCCGACGCCGAGGAGCGTGTGAATCATTTTAACATTCAGGGAGAATTGCAATATAAGGAGCATGTAACACGAATACCCGATGCGCTGGATCCCTCAGATCCGTAATTGTCACCTGTTTTGTTTTTATCACATCGGTCGCCGACACCGAAGATCTCACGGACGAAGAGGTCCTGGCGGAGGACAGGAACCAGGCAAAAGTGGAGACGCATGTTGCAAACCTCAAGGATTCTCGATCCGTCCAAATTTTCTATCTCAAAATTGGGTTCGCCTTTGGTGTGAAATATGAGAACGATGGCCCGAATGCGCGTGCACATTGAGCTGCGTGCGCAATTGGTTCCGGACGTAAGTTTTTCAATAGATATTGGAGGCGGAACGGATGGCTCAAACCATGAACATTCGATCGAAGTGGGTTTCTTGGATGCAAGGAGTTCGTTTAAATTTCAGGAGCCGGTAAACGGATCGGACAACCCGTCCCCCGGTCGGCACGTATGTTGAGAATTGCATGCAGTCCAGGGGCAAGACAAATGTTATTCAGGAAGAATCCGTTCCGGTGATTTCTACGAGTAACGAGTGGCCACCGGGTCCGCCGATGAGAAAGAAAGGAACGCCTGACGACGGATGGAGGAAGCGAATGGTCAGGACCGCAATTCCACTGTTCTTTTACGCCGGATTCGTGGGGCTGTACGTGGCGTCACTTCCGCAGGTCTGGGTACGGCGCAGGTTATTTGCGGACGTGTTGTATCCGGATGCGGGGCTGGAGGCGTACCAAAAGTTACTCGGGTGTGTGATCGTACTGGGCGTCCTGGTTGTTTTCACCCTCGTCCTTCACGGGTGGCGTCACTGGAGCTGGCCCGTTATGTTTCTTTCCCATGTGCTGATTGGAACGTGTGCACTTGCTTTCTCCGGTCTCGTCTGGTCGCAAACGCAGGGGGGCTTTCATCCCCTGTACACGTCAAGCTGGACGTCGTCCGGGGCGGAGGCGGGACCGGGGATGTACCTGTTTTTTGCGTCCGCGGTGTTCCTGGTCACGGGTGGTATTGCGGCGCTGGGGGTCCACTGTAGCCAACGGAACATCTGATCGACCGTACGCTGAACCGACAGAAGCGATCAGGAGACCGAAATACAGCGTCCGGCCGAAAAGCCTGTTGCCCGTCGGGCTACGAGGTCTATCGTGGTCCCTCAAAAATTTAAGGAGAACTGCAATAAAAAACCGGTTCCGGTGGTACCGGAACCGGTGCTTGAATGAAGTGCGGGCAAACAAAAGGTCCGTGGGAAGGGAACGGACGATGTATCGTACTATGGATCAGTAACTTGTCACGTCTTCTTCCACGTCGATGGCGGCCTGTGCGGCGGCGAGGCGTGCGATGGGCACACGGTACGGACTGCAGCTGACGTAATCGAGGCCCGCGTTATGACAGAACGCAACGGAGGAGGGTTCTCCACCGTGTTCCCCGCAGATGCCGACCTTCAGGTTGGAACGGGTCTGGCGGCCACGATCGACGGCGATGTCCACGAGTTCACCGACGCCGTCCTGGTCGAGGACGGCAAATGGATCGTCCTCCAGGATGTCCTCGTGCTGGTAGTACTCGAGGAACTGGCCGGCGTCGTCCCGGCTGATGCCGAACGTAGTCTGCGTAAGGTCGTTTGTCCCGAAGGAGAAAAATTCGGCGTCCTCGGCAATCTCACCGGCTCGCAGGGCGGTGCGTGGCAGTTCGATCATCGTGCCGATTTTATAGTCGACGTCGGTGCCGGTTTCGTCGAGCACCTGCTGAGCGACGTCGTCGACCCGTTCCCGCAGCGAACTGAGCTCCTTCCGGATGCCCACCAGCGGAATCATGATCTGCGGCTGAACGTCGATCCCGTTCTGTTGGGCGTTGGCCGCCGCTTCCATGATCGCGCGGGTTTGCATCTCGTACACTTCCGGGTAGGTGATCCCGAGACGGCAACCGCGGTGACCGAGCATGGGGTTTGCTTCCGTCAGGTTGGAGATAAGCTGTTCGAGTTCCTCCCGTTCCACGTCGAGGCTGTCACAGAGGTCCTCCTTTTCCGCGTCGCCGTGGGGAAGGAATTCGTGCAGGGGCGGGTCCAGCAGTCGAACGGTGACCGGCAGGCCGTCCATGGCTTCGAAAATGCCCTCGAAGTCCGCTCGCTGGTCGGGAAGCAACTGGGCGAGGGCGTTTTCGTAATCGGGTACCGTCTCGTCCAGGCGTGTCTCGATCTCTTCCAGTTCCTCCTCAATGTCCTGCCGGCGTCCTTCCGGTGCCGTTTCCAGTTCCTCCTCGAGCACGTCCTGTTCCAGACGGAGCTTGTGTACTTTCGGTGCCACCAGTATCATTTCGCGCACGTGGTGGATACGGTCTTCCTCGAAGAACATGTGTTCGGTCCGGCAAAGGCCGATGCCCTCCGCGCCGAACTCCCGGGCGAGGGCGGAGTCATCCGGCGTGTCGGCATTGGTACGCACGCCAAGTTCGCGGTACTCGTCGGCCCATTCCATCACGTTCTTGAATTCCCCGGTCAGTTCCGGTTCCTCCATCTCCAGCTGCCCGACGAAGACCTCCCCGGACGTGCCGTCGATGGTGATCCAGTCACCTTCCGAAACCGTCGTGCCATTGGCCGTGAACTGACGGGCGTCATAATCGATATTGACGTCTCCACAGCCGGCGACACAGGGAATACCCATGCCACGGGCGACCACCGCGGCGTGTGACGTCCCGCCGCCACGGGAGGTAAGAATTCCCTGTGACACGTTCATGCCTCCAATGTCCTCGGGAGAGGTTTCACGGCGTACCAGCAGCACGTCCTCCCCCTCTTCGGCGAGGTCTTCCGCCTCGTCCGCGTCGAACACAACCTGTCCGGTCGCTCCGCCGGGACTGGCGCCGAGCCCCCTGGCGATGGCCTGATTATCCTCGCGTGCTTCAGGAGCAATCATCGGGTGAAGAAGCTGGTCCAGCCGACCGGCGTCGATCCGGTCTATCGCTTTCTTCCGGGTGATGAGTCCTTCTTCCGCCATGTCATGAGCAATTTTCACCATTGCCGGGGCGGTACGTTTTCCGGTACGGGTCTGCAGGATAAATAGTTCACCGTTCTGCACGGTGAATTCGATGTCCTGCATGTCCTGATAATGTTCCTCGAGCTTTTCGAATACGTCACAGAGTTGTTCGTACGCGTCCGGTTTGGTTTCCTCCAGCGTGGGCAGGTCTTTACCGGTCATCTCCCGCACATAGTCGTTGATGGGTTGCGGGGTTCGGACTCCGGCCACGACGTCCTCGCCCTGGGCGTTGGGTAGAAATTCGCCCCGGGGTTTTTTATCGCCGCTGGTATGATCCCGGGTGAAGGCAACGCCGGTTGCCGAATTGTCTCCCATGTTCCCGTACACCATCGTCTGGACGTTAACGGCCGTCCCGACATCGTGGGGAAGTCCGTTGATTTCGCGCCACTTCACCGCACGTTCGTTGTTCCAGGATTCGAACACGGCGGTGATGCCCCCCCAAAGTTGGTCCTCCGGATCTTCCGGGAACTCTTCTCCGGTTTCCCGCCGGTACAGGTCCTTGAACTGTTCCACGACATCCGCCCAGTCGTCGGCGGTGAGGTCCGTGTCGTTCTCGACGTTCCGTTCTTCTTTCTTCTCGTCAATCAACTCCTCGTACAGGTCCCCGTCGATGCCTTTGACGACGTTGCCGTACATCTGAACGAAACGACGATAACTGTCGTAGGCGAATCGTCGACTATTGGCCTGTTTCTCCAGTCCCTTCACCGTTTCGTCGTTGAGGCCCAGGTTCAGGACGGTGTCCATCATGCCGGGCATGCTGACCGGAGCGCCGGAACGTACGCTGAAAAGTAGCGGATCGTCCGGATCTCCAAATTCCTGATCCATCAGTTCTTCGACACGTTTGAGGTGTTCCTCAACCGCTTCCCGAAGGCCCTCTGGATAGGAGCGATTGTTGTCGTAATACTGTCGACAGACGTCCGTAGAGATGGTAAAACCGGGCGGAACCGGCACGCCGAGCCCACTCATTTCGTGCAGGTTAGATCCTTTTCCTCCAAGGATCGGCACCATGTCGGCGCCTCCCTCGGCGTCCCCTCCGCCAAAGAAATAAACAAATTTTTCGTCAGACATGACAGTCTTCTCCTGTTTCGGTATGCAACGAAAAATGCGCGAAGCAATTAATATTCAGATTTTCAATTGTTAACCAGAGTACCATTGATAATGAATCAAGTCAACACGTGAAATCGTCCCGGTCGGAGGGTACGGGCCGGCCGGATCAGCTGTGGAGGACAGCCCCATCCGACAGCACCATAGCGACACGTGAAACGTGCTCGCATGGTTCCGTACAGTCGGACGTAAACCGGGCAATATAACACCGAAAGAGTTGAAGAGGAGCAGGACGATCAGTGCAATTAGGCGGTTCCCGGTGCGGCCACGGTGGATTCCGCCTTCTCGCTGTCTTCCGCCTGTTCGTTATCTATGGGAGTAAGAAGGCCTTCTTCAATCCAATTTTCAATGGTTTCCCGATCCGGATACTTCTTCGTGTTGCGGCAATCCGGGAAACCGGTACACCCCAGGAACCGCTGACCGCCACCACTTGTTCGGATCACGAGTTTGCCGTCACATTCCTCGCAATCGACGTGCATTTTGTACCAGTTCCCATCGTCGGTACGCAGGTAATCCAGGGACCGCGTGTCATCACAGTCCGGATACCCCGAACAGCCGATAAATTCTCCGCTACGCCCGGTCTTGACAATGAGGTCCTCCCCGCATTCCGGACAGGATTCACCGAGGATATCCGGTCGGTCGAAGGACCGGGTATTGTCACAGTCCGGAAACGCGGAACAGCCAAGAAATTTTCCGTCCTTGTTCCACCGGATCACCATCGGCTCCCCGCACTGGTCACAGGTAATTTCCTCCTCCGGTTCCTGTCCTTTCTCCGAGGACATGTTTTCCTCGGCGGTTTCCAGGTCCTGCTGGAATCGAGCGTAAAACTCTTCCAGCACCTGTTTCCAGTCCACTTCGTGTTCCTCAATCTGATCGAGCTGCTCCTCGACACGGGACGTGAATTCCGTGTCCATCAGGTCGGCAAAATGATTCTTCAGCTTGTCGTTGACCAGTCGCCCGAGTTCGGTCGAGACCAGGGAGCGACCGTCTTTATCGACGTACCCCCGGTTCTGAATGGTGCTGATAATCGGTGAATACGTGCTGGGCCGACCGATGCCTTCGTTCTCAAGCTTGTTCACGAGAGAGGCTTCGGTGTAGTGTGGCGGTGGTTTCGTGAAGTGCTGGGAGGGGAGTATTTCAATGAGACCGACCTCCTGGTCCTCCTTCAGCTCCGGCAGGATCTGATCGTCCCGTCGATTTTCCGTTCCTATCAGCTCAAGGTACCCGGGAAAAACCAGCACGCGACCCCGTGCCCGGAATACACAATCCGCCACCGTGATGTCCGCGGTGGTGTTCTTGTACGTGGCCGGTTCCATCTGTGAGGCGACGAACCGTTCCCAGATCAATTCGTACAGCCGGTACTGGTCGTCGGTCAGGTGTTCTTTGATTGTATCCGGGTGGCGGTCGACGTCGGTCGGACGGATCGCTTCGTGCGCCTCTTCGGCGTCCTCGTCCGATTCGAACGTACGCGGTTCGTCCGGCATATAGTCATCTCCCCACTTCTCGCCGATCAGATCCCGAACCGCGTCAAGGGCATCATCGGAGACTTGATGGGAATCCGTGCGCATGTACGTGATCAAACCAACGCGTTCCTGGTCCTCCAGTTCGATGCCCTCGTACAATTGCTGGGCGATCGTCATTGTTTTCTTTGTGCTGAACCGAAGCTGTGAGGAGGCGCGCTGCTGAAGCAAGCTGGTGTGAAACGGAGGTCCCGGGTTGTCCTTCTTCTCCTTTCGACGGACCTCGTCGACGATAAAGGGCCCGTCCTCCACCCGTTCCACGATTTCCGAAGCATCCTCCTCGCTCTCCAGGTCCAGCTTCTCGCCATTGACCCGGAACAGATCCGCCCCAAATCCGGCTTCTTCCGGGTCTTCGTCGAGTTCCGGTTCGGGATCAACACTGAGCCGGGCATCGATCTCCCAGTATTCGTCCGGTTCAAAAGCCTCGATCTCCCGGTCCCGATCAACCACCAGCATGACGGCGACCGACTGCACGCGCCCCGCGCTCAGGCCCCGGGCGATTTTCTCCCAGAGCAGGGGGGAAAGGCGATAGCCGACGATGCGATCCAGAAACCGCCGCGCCTGCTGGGCATGTACCAGGTCCGGTGAGATGTCGCCGGGTTCCTCGAACGCCCTGCGCACGGCGTCCGGCGTGATCTCATGAAAAGTGACTCGTGAGACGTCGTCCGACCGGCCATTGTCCAGTTCGAGGGCCCGGGTCAGGTGCCACGCGATCGCTTCGCCTTCACGATCCGGATCGGGTGCGAGGAAAATGTGGTCGGCATCCTGCACCTTGTTCCTGAGGTTGCTGAGCACATCCTCCTTGTCCTCGAGCACTTCGTATTCCGGCTCGAAGTTCCTCTCGACGTCGATGCCAAACCGATCTTCCGGTAAATCCCGCACGTGTCCCATGCAGGCTTCGACGTCGTAGTCCTCCCCGAGAAATTTTTTGATCGTGCTTGCTTTCGCCGGGGATTCGACGATCACCACGTTTTCTTTCGCACCATTGTTTTTGGTCATTTTATGTACACATCCGACGGACGAACCATCATGAATCAGGTGAAGAAAAAAGTACGAACCCTGAACGTATTCTCAATTAGCCCTCGCCTTACGAGCCCCGTCCCTCTTACCAGTTTACAGAAACAACCTGAACGTTTAGCCGGCAGGGATGGTTGCTCTCTTTGCCTTACCAGTCCACGGGGACTTCCTGAACCCCTTCGTGTCGGGGAATACGGACGTAACCGTGCTCTTTTCCGAAGCGGTACACTCTGGAGGTAATGCGGACGTCTTCCCTGCAGTAGTCCGCGATCTGATCCGTTTTCCCCTGCTTGTACCAGCGGACCGCCTGCAGTCCGTCCGCGGACTTCGACGCGTCCACCGTGGCGCTGGCAACGTCGTCGAGGCGAATTCGCTGGTTTAGTTCCTTTTCGATCGATTTCATCATGTCCAGCGTCTTCACCTCTTCGAAGTCTAATGGAGTGTATGGTCTAAGCACTCGATAATCAAAATCAACCACGTTGTACCCGATCACGAGCTCGGCCGAGTACAGGCGCTCCGCCAGTTCCTCCGCTTCCTCCTCTCCAAAAACCTCGAATTCATCCGATTCTTCGTTGCGAATCACCCCGACGGAAAGTTTCAGGTCTTCCGTGTTCTGGTGTCCCCCGACCTCGTGAAACGTCTTCTGCGTCTCCAAGTCGAAGGTAAGCGTTTCATTCTCGTCGGAGGAATCGGGTTGAAACAGTGATTGCTGACCGATCATGTTCAATTGGTAATATAACAATATTTGCGGTAACGGATGTGCAGGGCGGTCGACCGGTGGGATGAACCCGCGGACCGGAATTGTACATAACAATTAATCGAGGAATGACACCGGTTTCAAGTGAGGGGGCATTCAGGAATGCTGATCCGGCGTGGCCTCGACGATGTTCAGGACCCGGTCGATGAGCCGATCGGCCAGTTCGGATTTTTCCAGTTCCGGCAGTCGCTCCAGGGAATCGGATTCGTCCATGAGGTGTACCTGATTGCGGCGACTTCCCATCGCGGAGGGCCGGTTCAGCACGAGCAGGTCAAGGTTTTTCTGCCGAAATTTCGACCGCCCGTGTTGTTCGAGTCGTTCACTTTCCACGGCGAAACCGACCAGAGTCTGGTGCTGTTTCCTCCGGCCGGCTTCGGCCAGTATATCCGGTGTGGGTTCCAGGGTAATCCGATCGTCCAGTTCAGATTTCTTTACTTTTTTCCGGTGGGTTTTCTCGGGGCGCACGTCACTCACGGCCGCCGCCATGATCAGGACGTCGCACCGGTGAAACCGCTCGAAAACGGCGTTATGCATTTCTTCCGCATTCGTGACGTCCCGAACGTCCTCAATTCCTGTTCCGGGCCGGACCGAAGTGGGTCCGAGCACCAGCGACACCTGATGGCCGCGTTCGGCGGCCGCCTCCGCCATGTAAATTCCCATGCGACCGGAGGAAGCATTCGATATGAACCGGACGGCGTCGAGGTACTCACGAGTTGGCCCGGCGGTTACGAGAATCTTCATCGGTAAGGAACTGTTCAGTCCGGTGATAGATTGATTCCCTGACGGTACCTACAGGTGTTCATGAAGCCGGTCGACAAGCCGGTCGACGGTCGCGAGCCGCCCCGTTCCCACGTCTCCGCAGGCCATGTATCCGTCGTCCGGTTCGACCAGTTCGTATCCCGCGTCACGCAGGGCGTGCAGGTTGTCCCTGCAAAACGGATTCTGGTACATGTTGCTGTTCATCGCGGGACCGATCAGCACCGGTTTCCGAGTACCAATAGCCATGATGATCGAACTCAGCAGGTCGTCGGCGATGCCGTTCGCCACTTTCCCGATAAAATTCGCCGTGGCAGGTGCGACGAGACCGGCGTCCACACGAGCCGCGAGGTCGATGTGAACCGGTTGTCGTCGTTTTCCCCGATCAAACAGGTCGGTATAAACCGTGTTCTGAGACAGGGACCGGAACAGTTCCGGAGCCACCATGTCGGCGGCCGTTTCCGTAAGCACGACGTGGACGTTGTACCCGTCCTGGGTGAGTGACGACGTCAGGTCGCAGGCCTTGTAGCATGCAACGCTTCCGGTGACCCCCAGAAGGAGGTCCGGCTCGTTTTGCGGGGTCGGGTCCATATACAGGTCAGGAAATGAACTTTCACGTGTGCAACCGAGATGCCCCTTCTGGAGGGGGTTCGATTTACTATGTTTCCTCCTCCGCCTCGTCTTCGTCGAACCGGTCCTCGAAATTCAGTTTTCCCTGCAGGATCTCGTCCAGTACGATATCGTAATCGTCATCCTCGTCCTCGGCGGGAACGAGCGCGGGAGCACCCCGTCGTAGTTCAACAATGCGTTTCTGCATGAGAACGGTTAGCTTGAATCGTCCGCCGACTTTGTCCGCGGCGTCTTCAATGCGTTTCAGTTCCATGGTTGGTTTCCTCCGAAAAAGAGACGTGAAAACGAATGATGTTTAGAACACGATGCACAGCTTGTTCAACCCGGTCGTTAACGATGCGGAAGTCGTAGTCCGGTACGGCAGCAAGTTCCTCCTCTGCCATCCGCAGGCGTCTCTGCAGCTCCTCTTCGTTGCTGAACCCCCGACTACGGAGACGGGATTCAAGGTCCTCGTAGGTGGGCGGCTCGATGAAAAATGAAATATGCCGGCACCCCGACTCACGAATCTGCTCGGCCCCCTGTACGTCGATTTCAAGAATCGGAATGCATCCGTCGTTTCGGACGCGCTCAAGTTCCGAATGCGGCGTTCCGTAGTATTCTCCATGGACTTCGGCCCACTCGAGAAACGCCCCCTCGTCGACGCGGTGGAGAAATTCCTGTTCGGACAGGTAATCGTACGGTTTATCCCGTTCGTCGTCAAATCGTTTTTCCCGGGTCGTCGCCGAACGCACCCGCTCGAGAAGGGGTTCCTGCTCCATGAGCCCCCGTGTAATTGTGGATTTCCCCACGCCGGATGGTCCGGAAATAACAACAAGTTCGGTCATGACGGGTTCGGTCAGTTCTGTGTCTTCCGGATGTTATTCGATGTTCCGCGTTTGCTCGCGGAGTCCTTCCACGATCGTCTTCAGGTCCACCACCGTTTTGCTGATATCCGAATGTTTGCTTTTTGAGGCGATGGTATTGGTTTCCCGCAGCATTTCCTGCGCGATGAAATCAAGTTTCCGACCGATCGGTTCCTGCTTCGTCATGGTCTCCCGGAACTGTTCCACGTGTGACGCCAGCCGGTCGATCTCCTCCGTAACGTCGACTTTCTCGATGTACATCCGAATTTTCTTGTCGATGAGATCCCGGTCCCGGTCGTCGATGCCTCCTTCCGTTACTTCGGCCAGTACCTCTGTCAGTTTCTCGCGGTAAGCCTCAACCACCTCCGGCGCAAGCGCTTCCACCTGATCCAGTCCTTCTCGAAATCGGTCGATGTCCCGGTCAAGTGTTTTTTGCAGTGATCGACCCTCGGCACGGCGGGCTTCGTGAAGGCCGTTGGCCGCCTCCCGCACCAGATCCTGCAGGTCCGAAAGATGGGAGCGGATCCAGTCACGGTCCTCGGGCAGCTCATCCGGAATGACCCCGGGCCCCTCGACGATGTCCTGTACACTCAGGTCCCCGGATAAATCGAGGGTATCCCGCATGTTCCGAAGTGCGTCCCGGTAGGAGGCCGCCTGGTCCATGTCGATAATCTCGCGCGAATCCACCGCCGGTACGTCCGCCTGCAGGTCGAGGTCCACCCGTCCCCGTTCGACAAAGTCGGAAACAACCTCTTCGAACTTCTGTTCGAACGGCCGCAAACCGTTTGGAAGGTGCGCGTTAAACAGGAAATGCTTGTGGTTGACCGATTTCAGCACCACGTCGACCTGGCAGCAGTCCACGTTGCCACGGGCATTCCCGTAGCCGGTCATGCTGATCATTGCTGATTGGCGTCCGAACCGGACTCCGTGCCGTCGCCGGACGGTACAGAACCACCGGATTCACCGGACGAGTCGTCCGTACCGCTCCCTGCCGGTACGGACTGTTCGGAGGCCGGTTGATTATCAAATGCACCGCTATTGGAAGACGAACCGGTGGAGATAATGTTCAGCAAAATAGCCAGGCCGATAAACAGGCAGCCACAGACCACCGTGGCTTTCCAGAGCACCGTGATGGTCTTGGTGCCGAGGAACGTTTCCACGCTGCTGGAGCCACCAAACACAGCTCCCATTCCCTCTCCTTCGTGTGGCTGGAGGAGCACCATGACCACGATGGCGATTGCGAGCAATAATTGAATGGAAAGAAGGAAGTAGTACACGGGTCTGTTCAGGAATTTGCGATACGAATGATCTCGGTGAAGGAATCCGGGTCCAGGCTTGCTCCGCCGATGAGTGCGCCGTCGACGTCCGGCCTGGCGAGTATGGACGCTGCGTTGTGCGGCTTGACACTTCCCCCGTACTGAATTCGAACGCTCCCGGCCTGGTCCGGACCGGCCTGATCCGCAATCCAGTCCCGGATCCACTCGTGGGCTTCCTGTGCCTGTGCCGGCTCCGCCGAACGGCCCGTGCCGATGGCCCAGACCGGTTCGTACGCGATAATCAGTTCCCGGTCCGAGGCAAACACCCCTGTTCCGTCAAGTCCCGAGGAGAGCTGATCGACAACCGTTTCACGGGTTCGGCCGGCGTCACGCTGATCCTCCGTTTCGCCGATACAAAAAATCACGTTCAGGTCTGCTTCGACGGCCGCCGACACTTTTTTCTGGAGGACGTCCCCGTCCTCACCGAAACCGTGACGGCGTTCGGAATGTCCGGCAATGACCCAGTTTGCTCCCACGTCCTTGATCATCCACGGGGATACCTCCCCGGTGAACGATCCGTTTTTTTCGTAATGACAGTTTTGTCCGCCGACGTCAAGCGCCGGGCCGGCTTCGTCGAGCACGAGCGGCAGGTAAACGAACGGGGGAAAAATGCCCGCGTCCACGTCGGGTTGTTCCGATTCCAGCAGATCGGACACTCTACCTGTAATCTCCCGAACCTCCGGGGTCCGGAGGTTCATTTTCCAGTTTCCGTAAATGACCGGTGTTCTGTGCATGTCGAGTTACAGCTGTGAAGTGAAACCAGCAAGTTCTGAAGCGAACGGTGCGTAAAGCGACCAGAATATACGATCCCTGCCTGGAAAGCAGATGATATTAAGGTGCAAATATTATGCTCGAAAGACTCTGTGGTTTCAAGACACCCCGTGGAAACCGTTCCGGTCAGTCTTTTTGATCGGGAGAGAGCATCCGGGACGGGTCAAGGAGTTCGTCCAGCCGCTCCGCCGGCAGAAGGTCCCGCTCAAGTGCGACCTCGCGGATGGTTTTGCCCGTCTTGTGTGCTTCCTTGGCGATTTCGGCCGCCTGATCGTATCCCACTTCCGGGGCAAGGTTTGTCACCAGGGCAAGGCTCTGTTCAACCATCTCCTGGCAGCGGTCCTCATCCGGCTCGATCTGTTCAAGGCATTTCTCGCTGAATGCGGTTGTAACGTTGGCCAGCAGCCGCTGGGACTCAAGCACATTGTATGCCATCACCGGCATCATCACGTTCAGTTCGAAGTTCCCGGATTGCCCGGCGACGGACACCGTTGTATCGCTGCCCATTACCTGAGCGGCCACCTGCGTAACGGATTCGGCCAGGACCGGGTTGATCTTCCCGGGCATGATCGAGGAACCCGGCTGCACGGCGGGAACCTTCATTTCCCCGATCCCGCAGCGCGGACCGGACCCGAGCCAGCGAACGTCGTTGGCAATTTTCATCAACCCGACGGCGAGGGTCCGAAGGCTACCACTGAAATCCACAAGCGCGTCACGAGCCCCCTGCGATTCGAAGTGGTTGTCCGTCTCGCGCACGTCGTAACCGGTCCAGTCCTGAAGTTTCGAGCAGACACGATCCGCGAATTCGGGGTGTGTATTGAGACCCGTGCCCACGGCCGTTCCGCCGATGGGAAGTTCCTTGAGTTCGTCGGCCGCGCTGTCAATGCGCCGGATGCTCTTCCGGATCTGGGCCGCATGTCCGCCCAGCTCCTGGCCGAGGGTGACCGGCGTTGCGTCCTGCAGGTGGGTCCGTCCAACCTTTACGACGTCCTGCATTTCCTCACTTTTCCGTTCGAGCACCGATTGCATCTGTTCGAGGGACGGTTTGAGCCGTTTGTACCACTCACGGAGTACGGACAGGTGGATCGAGCTCGGGATGACGTCGTTGCTCGATTGCCCCATGTTGACGTGGTCGTTGGGGTGGACGGACCGATCGCCGATCTCGCCGCCCCGTAGTTCGATGGCTCGATTCGACAGGACCTCGTTGGCGTTCATGTTCGTGGACGTGCCGGACCCGGTCTGAAAGATGTCCAGGGGAAAGTGATCGTCCAGATCCCCGTGAATCAGCTCGTCCGCCGCCGTCTGAATCGCTCCGGCCCGGTCGGAGTCCAGCAACCCGAGGTCCTCGTTGACCGTGGCCGCCGCTTTTTTAACGTGACCGATTGCCCACAGGAACGGGCGTGTAAATGTGTAACCGCTGACGGGAAAGTTCTCCTTTGCCCGCTGGGTCTGTGCACCGTAATAAGCGTCCTCCGGCACGTGAACCGTGCCCATGGAATCTTCTTCAATGCGTTTGTTGCGGTTTTGATCAGCTGTCATCGGATTCATCCGAGGAGTTCTCGGGTGACTTCAAATTGATTTGATAAATAAAACGCCATGAATCGTCGATCAACACAGCGCGCAGGGCACGGGGATGTCCGTACGAATTACGCACAGGGAGGGTCCCCGCGTGGGACGCGTTCGGATGCCGTTTCTGTATTGCCGACGACGGGACGCTGACGTCCGCCCCGAGTGATTCGTTTATACTGGCTTCACGAATTGCCTGTTCGACCTTCTGTCCCTTACGTTCGTAAAATTCAGATAGCATTTCGATACTGTACTTCTCTCCTCCGGGGGAGATCCAGATTTTCTGCAGTGTCTTCAGGTCGCCTTCATTGAGTGCCGTTTTCATCTGCTGGAAGGTTTGTTTTAACCGGGGGACCAGATCCTCCTCTACGTCCTCGGACACGTCGCGGGGGTCGTCCGAGTTCGTGTTCCCCCCGGATTGGTCCGTGGCGCATCCGGGTTGTAAAATCAACCCGACCATCATCACGAAAAGAAATGGAATGATCGCACGCGGAACCAATTTTTTTTTCAAAGAAATACGAGTCATGGTTGATAACTTTACTTCTGACGTGGAGAGGTGGTTTAAGCGTTATCCGTCCTCACATCCTGTCTCACCTTTGATCCGGACCGCGGTGCAATCCGGATCCGAAGGGACGGGGTCAAAGCCGCTTCCACCCCAGGGATGACAGCGAAGTAAACGACGGAGGGTGAGGATGCTTCCTCCGATGAAGCCGTGTTTCATGATTGCCCGGTAGCTGTACTCCGAACACGTCGGTCGGTACCGGCAGGAACCCGGGAAAAGGGGTGAAACCAACGCCTGATACACGCGAATCAGGATCAGGACAACCCCGGACATCACATGATTTAGGTATCGCATGATCATCGTGTGGATCAGGAAACCGATTCGGCAGGGAGGACTTGAACGCATTGAAGCAAAACCGATGTTCCAAGTCAAGGAATTGTAACTATTTTGGAGGTAAACTATAATGAACGGCATCATTTGATTTTACGATTTTCGTTTCTTCAGAAGGGCAGGCCAACATGTTATTTCAACACGCCGTTCTGAAGTTCATTTCGTTGAGGATACACAAGGGCGGAACGAAAACATTCTGACGTATCTCTTCCGGGCAATGGTGAACAACGTTGTGTCTGAAATTCTTCTTACTCCGTTACATGATGCAGTACCGTACGGACATGTCCTCTCCGACGTCGCCGAAAAGGACGTTTCACATCACGGTGCTCAGTGATCTCTGCGCATATAAAACATCGGAGAGCCAGAAGACGGAATTTACGGTAACCCGACTGACGGAGGTTCAGGTGCTGGACGCGAGCCGTCATCCGATCGGGTTTACCATCGACAGCTACGGCATGGTCGATTCGGTACTTACCAAAATGATGGATGTTTTTGACCCCGGCACAATATGCTACTTAACCCCACCGTCCCATCTCGTGGTCAAGCATTCGACGCCGAAATTGTCCTGATTTCCTCTCAGCCCCCTGAAACACACGTTCTGGCAACCTGACACGGCCCCCCCGATTCCCGCATTCAACGGGAAGGGTGCGTATAAATTTGTGTTTCTCGACCGGGACGGAACCCTGATCGACGATACGGGATACCTGTCACGGGTGGATCGGATTTCCGTGAAACCGGGGGTCTTTGAAGGCGTCCGAAAGTTGTTGAAATCTTCGTACGTCCCTGTTGTCGTGACGAACCAGTCCGGCGTTGCCAGAGGGTTGATCAAGCGTGAAGAATTAAGGCGAATTCACCGGGTTCTTCACCAGAGATTCTCCGATCAGGAGGCCCCCGTACTGGCCTGGTATTACTGTCCGCACCTGCCCCCCGACCAGCTCCGACCTGACGAATCCCCTCCCGACCCCTCCCTGCTCACACGCTGCAGCTGCCGGAAGCCGCAGACTGGCTTATGGAGGGAAGTTGTGTCGGATTGCAGTGGAGACGTCCATCTTTCGAGGAGCTGGAGCGTCGGTGATCGAACACGGGATGTTCGGCCGGGGCTTGAAATGGGAACGGAGGGCGTGATGATTGGAAACCCGGCCCCGGCGGGAAACAATAATCAGATTTGTACCGTCGATACATTTGAAGAAGCAGTTTCCAGGATCCTTGGGAAAAAAAACGAAATGTCTGTTGACGAAAGGGACGACTCTAATAAGGAATAGAACAAATGGTTATTCGTGCAATTTTTCACATCATTCTGACACGAGACATGCGTCTAACGATCGGAACGCGGTTTACACTTGTACTGCTGGTTTTTCTGGTGGGAAGTCTGTACCCAGAAATCGCCGGAGCACAACAGGAGCGTCCGGATATTCAGGTGACGAGATGGGACGACCGGGTGGTCGAGGGCACCTTTCAGGGATTTTCGGACGATGGTTCGGCCGTGGTCGTCGTGCAGGAAGGCCAGGAGCGAACCATTCCGCTCGGTGAAGCACTGAAGCTGGATTTTGAGGATAGCGGGATCGTCCCGGACCTGCCGTCGCGGCTCGAATTCAGGGGTGGGGGCACCCTTGTTTGTGAGATCATGGACGAGGGAAAACAAGGAGAAATACCGGTGCAAGCCCCGTTGCTGGCCGGCACGACGGCGGTCCGTATCACCTGGTTGAAACGGATGGAGTTCGGTGAAAACGTCCCGTCCGGATCAGAACAGACGCGGGACACGGAAAACAACGACGTACTGCGGGAACGAAACGGAGACCGTTACCGGGGCATACTGACCCGTGTAACGCCGGACGAAGTGGTATTTGAGGATGAAAACCTCGGGGAGAAATCGTTTTCGCTGAAAACGGTACGAACGATCGAGCTGGCCCCTGTTGGATCGCCCGTGTCCGTGCCGGAGGGTCCCTATTTGGAAGTGCATGGAACCGGTGGAACGGTACTCCCGGGAACTCCCGTTTCCGCTTCGGACGGCCGGCTTGTCCTTAAGGGGTTGATAGAGGGCATGCGCTGGAAACTGGACCTCAAACATGTCCGGACGGTGTTCGTCAAAAACGGGAGGGCGACGTACCTGTCCGACCTCGACCCGAAGGAGGTCGTGCAGAAGGAAGTGTACCCATGGCAAACGGACCCGTCCAAAGGGGAACGTTTGATGGAACGGTTTCGCTGGCGTCGCGATCGAGCGGTGCCGGACCACCCGGAACGGTCGGAACCGCTCACGATAGACGGAACGGTCTACGAAAAGGGCATCGGTTGCACTTCCTACACGAAGCTCACGTATCAGCTCGACGGCAACTTCAGTCGGTTCCGGACGACGATCGGCCTGGATGATTTGTCCGACCATCCGAACCACGAGGGCTCGGCGGTGTTCCGGGTATACGCGGACGGGACTGAAGCGTTTGTAACAGAAGTCGCCGCGTCGGACTCCCCCCGATCGATCAGCGTGGATCTGACCGGTGCGTCGTCCTTTTCCATCGAGACGGACCTCGGAACGGGATATCTGGATTTTGCGAACTGGGCGGACGCGCGGTTGATCCGAAATGAGTAACCTGCCCGATCTCACCTATCCTATCTTTTTTTTGATCGGTCTGCCGGCCGGGATGTTCGGGGTCCTGCTCAGCCTGTACCATACGCGTTCTACATCCGGGGGACGCCTGGGCCTGGTCGGTGTTCTGCGGGTGCTTGTTACAGGAGTTCTCGTGTTTTACATGGCCGGTCCCCGGTGGAGCGTGTCCCGGGTCGAGCCGGAGGAAACGGCCGTGCTTCTGGACACGAGCTACAGCATATCCGGTGAAACGTGGCGGAACGCACTGAGACAATCCCTTGAACAACTGAAGGATGACCCGGAAGATTCGAACGGTAAGCGAAACCTCTATTTTTTTGGCGGATTGTACGAACGGATGTGGCAGCCGAACGGAGAGAACAGCTCCTCCGTAACTCGATCCTGGCTTGATGACGGACGGGACGCACTGGACAGGGAGTTGCTGAGACGGATCAACCCGTACCGTTCTCGCATTCAGGCAGCCACTGACGATGTGACCGCTATTGCCCACGGAGACGGGGGGCACGTCGTCCTGCTGACCGACGGTCATCCCGTGCCCGGGTCGGAAGCACCGACGGACGTCGAAGAGGACCGCTGGAACAATCTGCATGTGGTTCCGCTTGACGGCGGGTACGAACAAAATGCGGCCATCCGAAAACTCAGCGTACCGAAGCGGGTCCGCCCCGGTGAACCATTTTCGGTGGACGTGAACGTTGCGAGCAATTTCGACACGGAAGGACAGTTAACAGTCCATCTGGGAACCGCGGGGACGGAACAGGTCTCGTTTGAGATTGGAGGCGGCGAGAGACAAACAGTACGGATCGGACCCGTGACACCATTTGCGGGATCTCCGCCGAAGGAGAAAACATCGGTCGAAATCCGGGCGGAGATATCAGTGCAGGGGGAGGATGACGTGACCCCTGACAACCACGCAACGACCGGGATGGTGTTGTATCCCCCGCTACGGGCACTGATCCTTTCTCCGCGGGACGAAGCGGGTGCATTGGAACAGGCGATGACGACGCAGGGATTCCGGGTCCGGCGCGAGTCCTCTTTGACCGTTGAATCACTGCGAAACCAACTGAGAACGACCGAGTTGCTGGTTCTCGAGACACCGGATGGGTCCTGGTGGAACGGCTCGGTCGAAAACGAGATCATTCAGTTTGTACGGGAACGACGAGGGGGCTTGCTCGTTCTCCCGGAAACCGGGCCGGAAGCTCACCGATGGGTAAACGAGACGTCCCTTGCTTCCCTGTTCCCGGTCCGGGCGGTGGAACGCGAGAAGCCCACCGACGAGACTTCTGAGGAGGATCAGTCCGACGACGATGAAAAACAGCAAGAACCGGACGTGGATCCGGATTCGGAAGGCACCGTTGAAAAGGGACGGGTCACGGCCGTGTCGGTCATGCTGGTGATTGACACCTCCGGCAGTATGACGGAACGGAAGTTGAACCTGGTGAAGGAGGCCGCCATCGCGACGATGGAGACGCTTGATCCGGAAGATCGGGTGGGGGTGCTTGCATTCGATCACCGGACGCGGTGGATCACACAACCCATAAACGCCGACCGTCTTTCCACGTTTAAAACCCGAATTGCAAAGTTACAGTCCGGTGGAGGAACCCGTATTCTCCCGGCGTTGCGACAGGCGGGAAGGGCCCTTGCCGCGGAAGACTCGGGCATCAAACACATGATTCTTCTTTCCGACGGCAGAGGGGAAACGGTGGATTTCCAGTCCGCAGTGGAACGGTTTCGGGACAGGGGGATTACCCTTTCCACAGTGGCCGTTGGAGAACAGGTACAACTGGTTACGATGATGAACCTGGCGGAGTGGGGTGGGGGAAAAATGTACAACCCGAAGCAGTTTTCGGAAGTTCCACAGATTTTCACGTCCGAGGTGCGGGCGGTGGCAAACGCGTCCGAGGAACAGGAGCAGAAGGAAGAAACACCTCCGGACCGCCCGCCTGACCAGTTGCCCGCCGCGTCCGAGACCGATGCGTCGCAGGAGGAACCCGAAACGAAGACGTCCCCGGAAAAGAAGCAACCGGAGGAACGGCCCCGACCGGTGACCGTGAATGAACCGGCGCCGTTTTTAGAGGACCTGCCCGTGGACGACCTGCCGCCGGTTCACCGGCTGCTCCCCAGCGAACGGCGCGACCAATCCCTGATTCCGCTGGTCGCCGGAACGGATCCGGAACGTCCGTTTCTCGGGTACCGTTATACCGGCACGGGGGTTGCCGGCCTGCTACTGGCCCCGATGAACGAGCGGGCGGCGCCGGACTGGCTGAGCTGGGACCCGTTTCCCCGGTTCGTAGGACAGACCGCACGGTTCCTTGCTCGAAAGAGGCCACGCCAGGTGTACAACCCCTCGTTTACCGTGGACCGAAAATCGGGTTCACCCCGCCTGAAAGTCCGGATTCGTGTTCCGGAACTTCAAGACGAGGATACCGATGGGACAAACGTCACACTTTCCCGTCGAACGGAGACAGAAAACGAATGGCGATCGACGAAGCTGGAGCGGCCGGGGACCGGACGGTATGAAACGGAACTGGTGGTGCCTCGTCCGGGGGCTTTTGTCGCTCTTCGGTTACGGGTGAAGAAGAAAGGGAAAGAGCCATACGTCGGCTTTCATTTCGTTCCCTCGACCGTGCCCGAGGAGTTCCGGACAAACGGTGTACACAAGCCGTTCTTGAAGCGGGTTCGAAACCGGGGGGGAACGGTGTACTCCGACCTTGCTTCGGCTCTTGAACAGCCGGTGTCGGAACCGGAACGAGAAAAGAAACCGTTTCCGAACTGGCCCCTGGCCTTTCTGTCCGTTGTAATCGTTGCCGATATTTATTTAATTAGAAGCTCCGGTTGAATCGGACGAACTTCACCGTTCAGCCGATTGCTGCCGGACGATTATGACGTTTCAGTTGTCTTTGCTGACTCCCGCTCGACAAATTTTACCTCTCTAATAGGCCATTCATTCAGGAATCGTATTCCCATGAGTTCAGATCAAATACACGACATCGTCGAAGACAATGCCATCGAATCTCCGGATTTCATCATCGGAATTCCCTCCCTGAACGAGGAGGATACCATTGCCCGTGTGGCGGAGGTGATGGCGAAAGGGGTGCACAGCGTCTACCCGGATCGAACCGCCAACATTATCAACGTGGACAACGCGTCGACGGACAATACGAAGGAAGAGTTCCTGAGTGCCGACACGGGGGATCACGGAAAAAAATATATAACGACCGCTCCCGGTAAGAAAGGCAAGGGCCGTAACTTCTACAACCTGTTTCACGAGGTGGTGGAGACAGAACCCGAGGCCGTTGCCGTGCTCGACGCGGACCTGACGAGCATGGAAACAAGCTGGGCGAAGAAAATGCTCGGCAACGTCCTTGAAGGATACGATCTCGTAACACCAATCTACAAACGGCACCAGTACGACGGCACCATAACGAACCACGTCTGCTTCCCGACCACTTATGGTATCAACGGGATGAACATCCGGCAGCCGATCGGCGGAGACTTCGCCTTTTCCGTCGACGCGGCGGCCAACTGGCTGGAACAGGAATGGGATGAAACCACCTTTCAATTCGGCATTGATATTTTCATGAGCACCACCACGATTTACGGGGGACTTGACGTATGCAGCACGCACCTTGGGGTAAAGGCCCACGCGCCGAGCGGGCCCAACCTGAAAAGCATGTTTCAGGAAGTGGCGGGCACGCTATTCTCGCTGCTCGAATCCCACCGGTCCTACTGGGAGGACGTAGACACCGTGCAGAGCGTCGATACATTCGGCAGTAACGAGGGATACGACGCGCCGGACCTGACCGTTGACCTCGAGGAAATCAAGCGGGAGCTGACCGAGCTGTTCCACGAACACAAACCGATGATCCGTCAGTTTCTTCCGGGGGACCTGTTTGACGACGTGGAGGGCATGATCGATTCGGGGACGATGGATCTGACGGCACGTCAGTGGTCGAAGGTCTACTTTTCCGCCGTGGCCTCGTACGTCCATGATCCCGATCAATCGATCGTAAAAGGCATGCTACCGCTTTACATGTTCCGAAACGCCTCTTTTCAGGTTCAGACACAGGACCTGTCGTACGACGAGTGCGAGGAAAAAATCCTGGATCAGGCGGATGTCTTCTTCGAAAACCGGGACGAACTGCTTGAGAAGGTTCGCTCGCACTCCTCGTAAGAAAGTGTGGAGCACCGTGAAAGGCAGATCGGGTAATCGGCTCCCACGGGGACCATCCGAAGATCGAGCGTCCACTCATTGAGTCTCCATAGGAGGCTGCTGAAAAACCCCCGCTTCGTCAGTAGAATGCAATCCTGATCTCCGTAGTGCGCGGATTCGCAGGCGATGCCGGAAGCTAATCGGCGAGAAGACGCAATCGCCCGGAGATTCCAATTGCATTCGATCTCCTTGAGACGAAACGAGTTACGCCGAATCCCCTTGTCAAACATTTTCAAATCGCAACATTTCGTTGCTATTTAAAATGAACAATTACTACGTCATCCCCTCGGATGCACAGAAGGCATTGACTGTGGCGGACTCCGCGCTCTTCGACG
>CAYXQY010000041.1:0-24522 GCA_964466525.1 uncultured Planctomycetia bacterium | reverse complement strand
GACTACGTCTTCCTCAAAATCCCGCTCAATATAGGGTTTCTTTCGGTCGTACTCCCTGCAGAGAACTCGCTGAGATCTCACTGAGTGCACGCCCCCATTTCGGAGAGGGGCTACATAGTGGTCGGGTCCGGATTATCGTCCTAACGATTGAGGTTCCTTCAGGGGCGTCCCCACCAGACGCGGGCGATCGTCTCTAAGGCTGCCCGATGGAAGTGGCTCTGTCGTTTCTTTCATTTTCAGGTCACACGGGGGCCGTAAGTGCTTCTCCAGTGTGACCACGGGGAATGAGTCGCCGGGACGAAAATCGACGACCGATCAGACCGTTTTCCATGTGGATTTTGACCGGCTGATTCGTTTAAATTTTTGTTGTGTCACGTCCGGGGACAGCATGCAATCCTTGCTCATAGACTACGTCCCACCGGAATGATAAGGTTCGCTACCCCCGGAGCAAATTTTACGTGCCGATGCCCCTGTTGCGTCCATTCCACACACACAATTTCGTTGAACCGTGAGGACGGTACGCTCTACGGAAGATGGGCCTCGAATGAGATCACACGGGCGAGGTTTTCCGTGTGGCGAGGTTTAGTCGCAGCCGTAATGACTTCGTCCACGTCCTCCGCTGATCCGAACATGGTGCGGTTCTCCGTTACGTTGTGATGTAGGCGGACACCAATGGGTTGTCCGGGGTCGAAAACCGAATGTTACATTTCAGCAACTGGATTGCAGGATCGAGATCATGAATCGGCATCGTTCGACAACGGTCCGACAGGACCCGGACAGTTCGCTCTCGATGCGGGAGGTGTTTGTCCGATGGTGGCCGCTGGGACTGTCCTGGTTGTTGATGGCCGTAGCACTTCCTGCGACCAACGCCGTGATCGCCCGGTTGCCGGAGGCCCGCACCCAGCTTGCCGCCTGGGGCTCCATCGTGCTGCCGATTTCACTGGTGGTTGAGGCGCCGGTGATTATGATGCTTGCCGCATCCACGGCACTATGTGATAGCAAGTCCAGTTACGACCGGCTCTGGCGATTTATGATGGGGCTCGGGGCCGTCTTGACCGTGATCCACGGGATCATTGCATTCACACCGCTGTTTGACGTGGTGGTCGGGAGCTGGATGAATGCACCCGAGCGGATGAAGCGACCGGCCCGTATCGGTTTGTGCATCATGACGCCTTGGACCTGGGCAATTGCTCACCGGCGTTTTTTTCAGGGGATCCTGATTCGGTTCGGGTGTCCGAAATCGGTGGGTGTCGGGACACTGGTTCGGATGACCGTAATCACTGTAATTCTGGGGATTGGCTGGTGGGCCGGTTCGTCGTCGGGCATGGTGGTCGGGGCCTCGGCAAACGTAGCCGGGGCCGTCATTGAAATGGTGTTTATTCGAGCATGGGTTCAGCAGGTCCTGACGGAACAGGGTTACACTATGGAGGCGACTGCAGGTGAGGGGGCCCCGATGTCCTGGATGAAACTGGCCCGATTTTACGTCCCGCTGTCGCTGACATCGATTCTCACGATGGCGGTGGAACCCGTCATTGGCGCGGGTCTGCTGCGTCTGCCCCGTCCCGTCGACTCGGCCGCCATCTGGCCGGTGACGCGGGGACTGCTATTCGTTATGTACAGTACCGGGATGGCGTACAAGGAGGTGGTGGTCTCATTGCTGGACCGGATCAATCCGGTTCCGGCACTTCGTCGTTTTACGTTCATCCTGTTTGGGATCGTGACCGGTCTGCTCCTGCTGACCGCCGCCTCGCCGCTGTCGACGTTCTGGTTTTATACATTTACCGGTCTCGAGCGGGAACTGGTACCGCTGGCACGGGAGAGTTTGTGGTTCGGCGTATTGATTCCGGGCTTGATTGCCGTTTACAACTGGTACCAGGGCGTGGTCGTGTATAACGAGCGTACGTGGCCGGTCATCGAATCGATGGTTCTGTTTCTGATCATACTCCTCCTGAGCGTCGGGGGCGGGATCCTGCTGGACACGGTCGCCGGCCTGTACGTGGCGCTCACCGCTTACACAATCGGCCGACTGGTACAGGTCCTGTGGCTCTGGTTCAGGAGTCGTGACATTATCCGTCGACTGCTCTACCGAAAGGAGTAGGTTTGATTGTTTTTGACAAAGTAAAATGATTAACGAGTTCTGGGACACATTAAACGTTCGAACAGACGTGCGCAGAGGGAAGAAGTCAGGCTTATGACGGAGGACTACACGTTACAAATCGGAACCGTTTACCAGAGGTGGTGGCCGCTGGCCCTGAGCTGGATGCTGATGGCGGTTGCCGTGCCCATTATTCTGGCCGTTGTCGGACGGTTTCCCGATCAGGAAATTCATCTGTCCGCGTACGGGTCGTTTGCCCTGCCGATCGGGTTGTTCTTCGAAGCCCCCGTTCTCATGCTACTGGCCGCGTCCACCGCGCTCTGTACAAACCGAGCAGCCCATCAGCGGGTATGGCGTTTTATGATGGGGGCAGCGGCGGTCCTGACGGGTCTGCATGCACTTGTGGCCTTTACCCCGCTGTCCTATTTCGTGTTGCAGGATCTGATGGACGCGAAACCGGAACTGGTTGAACCGGCCCGAATTGGCCTGATGATTTCCGTCCCCTGGACGTGGGCCATCGCGTATCGACGGTTTCACCAGGGCGTTTTGATCCGTTTCGGTCATTCCAAATCCGTCGGAGCCGGGGCGGGGGTTCGTCTCGCGACGATCTGTATCAGTCTCGGGGTCGGGTATTATCTGTTGACCCGGACTGAGCTGACGCCGTCCGGCGTAGTGGTGGGGACCGGGGCGCACGCGCTCGGCGTGGTGGTGGAAGCCGTGTTTATCGGGCTCTGGGTCAGGCCGGTTCGACGGCGTCAGTTTTACGAAGAGGAACAGGACGGGGACGCTCCGGAATGGTCGGAATTTTTCCGTTTTTATACGCCCCTCGCGCTGACGTCCATGATTTCCCTGGCGACACGACCGCTGTACAGCGCCGGGATGACCATGATGCCGGCCGAGACCGCGTCACTGGCAACCTTTCCCGTAGTTATCGGTGTGCTCTGGCCGTTGAGAAGTGCGGGCATGGCGTTTAAAGAAGTGGTTGTGGCCCTGCTTGAAAAACCGGGGGCCGAAAAGGTGCTTGTCCGATTTACGACGTATGTAATAATCGGGGTGACCGCGCTGCTGGTTCTGTTTGCGGCCACTCCGCTGGCGACGTTCTTTTTCAGTGAGCTGGCAGCCCTGCAGCCACACCTGATAGAACGGGCGGAGAGCGGAATCTGGCTGGTTGCGCTGATTCCGGGACTTACGGTTTTGATGAACTTATACCAGGGACAAATTGTGTACGCCGGGGACACGGTTGGAATTACCGAGTCCGTGGTGGTGAACCTTCTGACCGTAGGCCTGATACTGGGGGTGGGCGTCTGGTTGCAGTGGGTAAGCGGATTGTACATGGCGCTCGGGGGAATGACCCTTGGATACCTGCTGCAAACCGCCTGGTTATGGTTTCGGCGTCCGGGAGGAGACCTGCGCACGGGGTAAACCGGTTTTATTCTCGCCGAATTTCGGATAAGACAAATACGGTTTCGAACCCATCAACGGGCACTTTTCCTCTGTAGAGAGATGGACACGGACGAAGACATCTCGGGTTCAGCGACGAAGCATGGGCAGGAGGAGCAGCAGGTTTCTCCTTCCCGATGGTTGCTGGGTGGGGCGCTTCTGGTCTCCGCGCTGGTACGCTTCCTCGCACATCCTCCCCTGCAGGTTTCACATTTGATCTGGGTTGCGCTGATTGGGTATTTTTTCTTCTTTAACCGGGTTCGGACCTGGTCCGGGTTGCTGATAGGGACATGGGGATGGGGGATGCTTTTTTTCCTCCCATCCATCGCGTGGATCCGTCATATATCGGTGTTTGCCTGGCTGGGGTTGAGTGGAATTTCGGCGGCGTTTCCCCTGGTTTTTGCCGTTCTTCTTCACTGGCTGGCTCCCCGCCCCGGTGTTCGACAGCTGGGAACCGCAGCCTGTGCCTGGGGGATCGGTGAATTCGTGCAGACGCATTTTCTTTCGGGGTTTCCGTACCTGTTTCTTTCCCATGCGCTGGCCGAGGTACGGCCATTGATTCAGATTTCGGAGTTGACAGGGGCATGGGGGGTTTCGTTTCTCATTGTGCTTGTCAATGGAGTACTGTACCTGCTTCTGGAAAAGGTACTGGAGGCTGGCGAGGCCGGGATGGGTCGGGTTGCCCGACGGTTTTCATGGAAACGATTTTTTGTGACGAACACCCTCGTATTCGTAATGCTGGGGGGTGTGTTCATGTACGGTTTCTGGCGCCTCGGTCACCTGTCAACGTCCCGCGGGCCATCAATCGCTGTACTGCAGGGAAATATACCACAGACCGTCAAAAACCGCCGGCATAGCGCGGAGAACATATTTGAACGCTATCGGAAGCTTGCGTCCTCCGTGGACGGGCAGGCGGAACTGACGGTCTGGCCGGAGACGATGTTTCCATATCCCGTGCTGGAGTCCGGTTCGGTCAGGCGGATTTCGGATCCTTCCGTTCTGAAACAGTTTGCCGAAGATATTCATACCCCCCAGTTAATCGGGGTTCGGACGATACGGAAGACGGGGGAGAAACGGGCTGATTTTAACAGCGCGTGGTTGATGCAACCGGACGGCACGCTCGATCAGTTCTACGCGAAGTACCACCTTGTGCCCTTTGGAGAGTACGTTCCGGGTCAGTCGTGGATCCCGGGTCTGCGTCAAATAATGGTAGATCTTCTTCCCGTGCCCGAAGCCCTGTGGCTCGACGCGGGGCCCGCCCCCGCCCGAAGCAAGCTGATGAACTGGAATGGACTGAACCTGGCGCCGATGATCTGTTACGAAGTCGTGTTTCCGGGGGAGTTTCGACAGCAGGTTCGGAAAGGGGCGGACGTGGTAATCAACATGAGCAATGAAGCGTGGTATAAAAACGAAGCAGAACTCGATCAAATGCTTGCCATCGTTCGATTTCGTTCCGTGGAACACCGGATAACGACCGTTCGTGCCACGAACACCGGGATCTCCGGTTTCGTTTTTCCGGATGGGGGAGCCCAGCTTTTGAGAGACGATGCCGGTCGGGATCGGGGGTTCGAAGGCACGATGGTCCGTAAACCCGTTCTACATTGGGGTCATACCGTGTACACGACGTATGGGAACTGGTGGATCTGGTTCAGTGTGACCGTACTATTAATGGTCGGATGTGAACAGTTCTGTAACGTATCTAATGAGTATTGATTTCACCATTACTTTCGTGGGTTCGGATGTGTTGAAACAGAAGAGTGAAGCAACCCCGTCGGAAATTGCGAGGCATGTTTGAATAGAAGTGAAAGATATGATTTGTTATTAGTGAGGAACGAAAAAGTCGTGCGATGTGGAGTTTGCCTGTGAGTTTTCCTCGCCCGGATTGTAAATTACGCTTTAGAGGGAGTGACAGCTTATGAGTACAGCCACGAAATGGCTTCTTGCCGTGCTTGTCGTCTTTAATTTGTTTCTGGCCGCGCTGATGAGTCTGTTGTATGGGTACAGAGTGAGTTATAAACAGGAACTTCAACAGACGGCGCAGGAGTTAGAACAGGTCCAGCAGCAGAAGGAGGAAAAGGTCAGTCAGCTTACCGCCCGGATCAGTGCACTTGAGGAGAAAACCAGTAGCGACAGTGAACAACTGATCTCCAAGGAGGAAGAGATCAAAAGCCTGAGCCAGGATCTCAAGAATGAGCAGGAGAGGGTGAGCGAACTCAGCGGACGTAACACGGACTTAAACACCCAGGTACAGACGCTCCGAGACGAAAAGGAGCAACTGGAGACGAAAGTTTCAGATCTGAACGAGGAACTTGCTTCAAAGGAGGATCGAATTTCACAGCTGAAGGAACGAAGGGACACCATAAGCAGTCGACTTGCTGAAGTGGAGGCGAACCTCCGTCAGAAGCAGGTTTCACTCTCCGAGATACAGGAACGGTACGTAGCTACGAAGTCGGACCTGAAAGATACGGAACAGCACCTGGCGAAGTACCAGGAAAAATACGGCCTGATGGGGAGCACAAAGATGGCTCCTGCCGTGGAAGGCAACGTACGTGCCGTGAATCCTGAACAGAACATTGTTCTGATCAACCTGGGCAGTCAGGATGGCGTGCAAAAAGGAATGCGGTTCAGCGTGGTGCGCGGCGAGAAGTACGTGACCGAGGTCGAAGTCGTGGAATCGTACGAAACATGGGCGGCCGCACGGAGCCTTGAAAAATATCAGAAGAGAGCTCCAGAGGTTGGAGATGTGGTCACAACCATCAACCCCGCCCCGGAGGGAAATAGCGGGGTATCCGATGAAACGGCCTCGTCCTCTCAGGTTCCTGCTGGTTCCGCAGGAGGCACGACGAACATCTCCACGTCCAATTCCGGAGAATAGTAACGTCAAGATATGGTTTTCATTTAAGGGTCCATAAGACGAGATGTCTCAACAAGAATCAGCCAATCAACAGGACCGGGCCGGGAGAGAGGAACAAACCGTTTCCGACCCGGAGGATACGTTTATTCAGGCCCTGATTGCGCTCGGGTTCATCGCCTGTCTGACAACCATTGCGCTCGTCTCACTCGAGCTCAACAGTGAGTATGGCGTGACGTTCGGCGGACTTCTTTCAGCCCCTGATCAGGCCAGCGAGGCTGCCGAGTAACATTTCGTATTGGTGACAGGTAGAGGTTCTGTTTCCGTACATTCC
The DNA here is from genome assembly GCA_964466525.1 of uncultured Planctomycetia bacterium. GTDB lineage: Bacteria > Planctomycetota > MHYJ01 > CAYXQY01 > CAYXQY01 > CAYXQY01. The sequence goes on along the minus strand of CAYXQY010000041.1, from coordinate 17,802 downwards.
TCGTTTGGACGTTCCATGTTTTCCAGCGCATTTCCCTCCTGACGTGCCCGCCTCGGGTTCATTTGAGCGCTTGTATCGCGGTCGTTCGCGTTTTATTATGGATGGACTATTTCTTTGTATTTCCGGGCGTAGTTTAGAACGGCCTGTCTGCTGGTCCGGAACGGGACGCTTACCGAATATTTTTTTCTGACCTGCCGGGGAACTGAAGATGCTTGACCGAATTTTCGGGTTGTTTTCCCAGGACATGGGTATTGACCTGGGGACGTGTAATACGCTTGTCTGTCTGAAAGAGGATGGAGTGGTTCTGTCCGAACCCTCCGTGGTGGCGGTGCGTCAGGGGGATAACGAGGTGTTGCTGGACGGTCAGGCGGTGGGGGATAAGGCCAAGGAAATGCTCGGGAAAACCCCGGGGCAGATCATCGCCGTACGACCCCTGAAAGACGGTGTGATCGCCGATTTCGACATTACGGAGTCGATGATTCAGTATTTTATTCAGAAAGTACACGGGCGAAGTTTTCCGATCCGCCCCCGGGTCGCGATTTCCATTCCGTCCGGAATTACCGCCGTCGAGAAACGTGCGGTCAAACAATCCGCCGAACGGGCAGGGGCCCGAAACGTGTTTTTGATTGAGGAACCTATTGCCGCCGGCATTGGAGTGGGATTACCCATTCAGGAACCAATCGGAAGCCTGGTCGTGGATATTGGTGGTGGAACCACGGAAGTGGCGGTCATGTCCCTCGGCGGCATTGTTGAATCCGTTAGCATACGTGTGGCCGGTGACGAAATGGATGAGGCGATCATTCAGCATATGAAAGATACGTACAACCTGTTGATCGGTCAGCAAACCGCTGAACGGATCAAGATCGAAATCGGTTCGGCGTACCCGCAGGAAGAGGAAAAAACAATGGAGGTGAACGGACGAGATCTCGTGGCGCAGATGCCCCGGAAGGTCGTTGTTACGTCGGAGGAAATCCGGGAATCTCTCCAGGAACCAATTTCGTCGATCGTCCGGGCCATCCGGGAGTGTCTCGAGCAGACTCCTCCCGAACTGTCCGCGGACCTCGTGGATCGAGGGATTATGCTATGCGGGGGAGGGGCACTTCTTGACGACCTTGATAAAAGTATCTCTCAAGAAATCGACATCCCGGTTCTTGTCGCCGACGAACCGCTGACCGCCGTTTCGATGGGGACGGGAATTATTGTGAAAAACCTTGACCTTGTTAAAAATACGCTTGAATCGGACGAAGACATCCAGTAAGAACATCTGTTCATTCCTCGTATCAAGTCCGAATAAATACTGGTCCCAAAAACGGTGAAAAAAATTTTTTTTGAAACGTCCTTTCCGATTGCGTAGTTTATAGGTAGATTTAGAGATGTAAAGATCTCATCGGCCTCTTCCAGCATGAAGCAGGTTGATAAAAAACTCGTTTCGTCTCAACAAAGTCCGTACGCCATCCTCGGCCCTCACTGCAACTTCACGAACGTGGTCATGCGCTCACGGCAGTGCCTGTGACGTCAAACCACGTAGGTACAACCTGTGATCGAATGGACGAAGCAGAGGTCCTGCGGTGGTTTTCCGGTTTGAGGTGATCGATAAGTTATATTCGTGAATTTCATTTTCATGAGAGCAGTTATGGACGAGGAACTACTGCTTGTGAAGTCCAGAGTACAGGAGATGATCCGTAATCAAGGGTGTTATCCGTCGCCGGAAGCGCTTAGAGAACTGAATGATATGGTTGAAGAAGCGGTTCAGAAAGCGACCGAGCGCACGAAAGCCAACGGTCGTAAACGAGTAAAATCCGTCGATATCTAACATCAAACGAGCAGTCCAAAGGATCAGTGCCAGAAAGAAGTTCAATACCAACGGGAGGAGTGATGGGACCGGCTGATTTTCCAATGCAGATTGATGTCATGAAGGGATCCATTCTTTTTTATATCGGACTGGTTGTGCTTCTGGCAACCACCGCCGAAGCCAGCCCGAATGCGTCCAGTTCGGACAACGAATCAACGTCTCTGCACAACGTGTTGAAAAAAGTGGTGCGCACGTCCCGTTCGCACCCATCCTACCGGCTGAACGTTCGATATCACATTGAGATGTCCGACAGGAAGGATCCCATCAATATTCAGTCACACGGTATTTTTCAGTCCCCGCATTATCGTTTACGGAGTGAAACGCCGGCGGGAATGGAGGTCCTGAGTTTCGGGAAAAACCAGGCCGTTGTTCATATTCATCCTTCTACGGATGAAGTTGTGACGTCCAGGCGGCTCGGCATTTCTTCCGTGAACCGTACACTTCTCGATCCGTTTGAACACATGGACTACCTGCTTGATCCATCGTACGAGGAAACGTCCATGTCCCTGGAAGGCACGATGCAAATTGATGGTTCGACCTTCCAGGTACTCCGGGTGGAAGCGGGGACGGATCAGGTACGGGATGTGATGAATAAGTTCCGGGATCAATTAGAGCGTCCGCTCAAACCGAAAAAAACGGTGGCGGTGTATCGGGTTTTTTACGATGATAACACAAGCTACATTCGCCGGATCCGGTTGACCGTGGATTCGGAACTGGTTGAACAGGAAAAGGACAGCATTTCCGAGGATCTGCAGGAAGAGCTTCCCCGCCCCCGGGATCGTGAGGGTTCTCCGGAAGGGTCCGTTCAAATGCACGTGGAAGGAACGTTTGATTTGACGAATTATGGAGAGGTGGAGGACCTTTCGATTCCCGCGGATGTGGAACGCAAGTTACGGCAGATCCGGAAAAAATAAAACGTTCAAAATGCGTCAAATTCAGCCTTCGATGCGGGCTCTCCCGGGCCGACCGTTCACCGTGCAATGCCCGGTACGCGCTATTGGTGCATGAGGGTGAGCCCCGTGGTACATGACCTTAAGACCTCGTCAACGTGAGAAATGGATAAGTATCAGTCGAGAAGGACGCTCATTGAGGCCTGAACGTTGGATGTGGTGAGTAGAGCGGGGGTGCGGGAACCCCACCGGGCGTTTATTTCGCATTTCCGTTTTTGGCCCTCCTGCTTGTTAGCGGTTGTTAAGGTCGAGTAACTCGAGAAACTCCGTTCGGGTCCGGGAGTCACGACGAAACAGGTCCAGCATGCTACTGGTTACCGCTTTTGCGTTTTGTTTCTGCACGCCTCTCATCATCATACACAGGTGATGACCTTCGACGACCACCCCCACTCCTTTCGGTTCAACGAATTCCTGTATCGTTTCCGCAACCTGCGTCGTCAATCGCTCCTGGACCTGGAGTCGTCGGGCGTACAGGTCGACGAGGCGCGATAATTTGCTCAGTCCGACCACTTTGCTATCCGGGATGTACGCGATGTGGGCCTGTCCATAAAACGGTAATAGATGGTGTTCACAGAGGCTGTAATAGTCGATGTCCTCGACAATCACCATCTCGTCGTATTCAATATCGAACAGTGCTCCCTCGAACAGTTCTTCTGCATTTCGGTTATACCCCTCGGTGAGGAATTCAAGTGCGGAAGCCACGCGCTCGGGCGTATCTTCCAATCCGTCACGTTCCGGCTCATCCACGAGCTGATGGAGGACTTCTTCAACGGAGTCGGACAGTACAGCAGGGGCATCCGGAAACGGTTCGTCGATGTTCTGACCTTTCCCACTGATTTGTTCGGGTTGGTTTTGTTCGGACATGTTCAGTTGGTGTCAAACGGATGAATGAGATGATGAATGGATAGATGCACGACAGCTGTTGTGAGAGGACTCAGGTGGTGCGTGGCCGGAGGAGCCTCCACCTGCTGGTCTGTACGCGGACATGTTGACTAAGGTAATACTTCGGGAAGAGGCGTGCTGATTCGTTTTATGCTCGCTTCCATATGCTCCTGCCGATAGAACTCAGCTTTTCCCAATAAATTAATTGGACTCTTTTTGATGTACAAGAAAAATAGGAAACGTGAGGAGAAATTCTATATGATCCTCTTGCACGGAAGATCATTGGAGAAAAGGTTGTTGCTCCCTCACGGACGCGGTGCCCCTCCTGCAACCGACGATAGAAGGGGAGGAGCGACTTTGATGTAAAATATAATTCATACAATTTATGGGTAAATGTGAGTCCGAGAGAGAGGGGTCATCAGGTCTATCATGCTGGAGAAAACGGGCATTTTAACGTATCAAACGGATATTCTTCCCCATCGAGCATTCGTCCATCACATCCTTTTTGCTCGAGAACGGAGTTGTGCCGGCTGTTCAACCGTCTACTCTACGTGGATTGAGGTTGCTTCGCCCGTTCGGACGATGGTTCGAGAAAAGCTCCAATTTTGCGGTGTTTTTGATAACGTCGCTCCAGCAGTTCGTCCGTGTCGAAGGTGGAGAGATCGTCGATGTAACGGAGGATGGTGCTTTTGAGAATATCCGCCGTTCCCTCCGGGTCCCGGTGGGCTCCACCGGAGGGTTCCGGAATCACTTCATCCACGATGTCCTGTTTTTTCAGTTCGTTCGGGGTCAATTTCAGGGCTTCGGCGGCTTCCGGTGCTTTCTCACCGCTTTTCCAGAGGATGGCCCCGCATCCTTCGGGGGAAATTACCGAGTAATACGCATTTTCCATGATGGAAAAATAGTCTCCCAGACCGATTCCGATAGCTCCCCCGCTGCCGCCTTCACCGGTTACAATGCAGATGATCGGTGTCTTTAACTTCGACATTTCGAACATGTTTTCAGCAATCGCTTTGGCCTGACCACGTTCTTCCGCACCGACCCCGGGGTAGGCCCCGGGTGTATTGATGAGGGAGACGATGGGAAGGTTGAATTTTTCAGCGAGATTCATTTTCTCACGAGCTTTTCGATATCCTTCGGGATGAGCGCTTCCAAAGTTGCATTCCATGCGTTCTTCCGTGTCATTCCCCCGACGGTGGCCGACGATCATCATGCGTTGACCTTCCATCTCGGCAAAACCGGTGATCATAGCCACGTCATCCTGATACGTGTGGTCGCCGTGAAGTTCCATGAAATCATCCAACATGAGATCGATAAAGTCCGTAATCCCGGGCCGGTCCTGGTTGCGTGCCAGCTGGACCCGTTCCCAGGCCGAAAGGTTGGAGTACGTGATGCGTTTTTGTTTTTCCAGACATTCTTTCAACCGCTGGATTTCGTCCTGCAGATTCACATCACTGTCCGCGGAAACCTGCCGGAGGTCTTCGATCTTCTCCTCAAGCACGTTAATCGGTTTTTCAAATTCGAGTGTTTCCTCGTCCATGAGACCCGGATGGGGATAGATTGAATTCTAAGTTCACATTTACAACAATGTGATTACGAATGTTCTCCTGTCGATAACGTACGATAACATGGACGGATTCGAAGTACAACTCCAGCGAGTGTTCTGGAACGGTGCATTCTGTCGATCCGGGTTGTTGATTTTGTAGGAGGGAAACAGGTTTTGATCTCTCACCCCCGTTTCGGGAATTTACAGAGCAATCAACTGTCGTTCTTCGTTTACTACCCCGCACATGGTTTCATGTAATTTGTAAAAAATGAAGGAGACACAGCAGCAGATCGCTCAGATCCTGAAGGAAGAGGGTCACGTCACGGAAGAGCAGGTACAGGAAGCCCTGTCTGTCCAGAAGAAAGAAGGAGGGGTTCTTGGAAATATCCTTGTGGACCTTGGATACGTGTCGAAAGACAAGGTCCTGAATGCACTCGGGAACCAGGTCGGAATGGACGTTGTTGACCTGTCCCAGGAGAGCATTGATAACCGGGCCATCAACATGGTAAACCCGTCGATGGCGAATGTATATAAAATTATGCCCATCTCGTACGAGAACGGGAAATTAACTGTGGCGATGGCCGATCCCATGAATTTGAGTGTGCTTGATGATCTCCGGTTCATGCTGGATTGTGACGTGGAGGGAGCGGTTGCTGACGAAAAGCAGGTGCAGGATGCAATTGACCGATACTACGGGGAACAGACCGATTCCGTGGATGACCTGCTCGGCGAGTTCGACGGGGAGAAGGAGATGGAAGAGATGCAACTTCAGCAGCAGGAGAATGAAGCGATCGACATCAACAACCTGGAGGAAATGGCGAACAAACCGCCCGTGATTAAGTTGCTGAACCTTGTGCTTCTTCAGGCGATACGGGATCAGGCGTCGGACATTCATTTCGAACCGTTCGAGAGTGAATTCAAGATACGGTATCGTGTGGATGGTGTACTGTACGAAATGAACCCCCCACCGCTTCAGCTTGCCGTGGCGGTCACGTCCCGTATCAAGGTCATGGCGGATCTGGACATCTCCGAAACGAGGTTGCCTCAGGACGGTCGAATCATGCTGTCGATCGACGGGAAACCGGTTGATCTTCGTGTGTCCACACTGCCGACACAGTTCGGTGAGAGCGTGGTGATGCGAGTGCTTGACCGGAGTGTTGTGGATCTCGACCTGGATGCGCTGGGACTCCGTGAGGACGAACACGAGACCCTGACCGATCTCTGTACGCTGCCGAACGGGATTATTATCTGTACCGGGCCGACGGGTTCTGGGAAGTCAACCACACTTTATTCCTGTTTGAACTACCTGAACGACGAGGAGAGTAAAATTATCACGACGGAGGACCCGGTTGAATACGACCTGGACGGCATCATACAGACGCCGATTGATCCGGAAATCGGGGTTACGTATGCCAGCTGTCTGCGAAGTATCCTTCGACAGGATCCGGATATCATTCTCGTGGGTGAGATCCGTGACCTGGAAACGGCCCGGATTGCCGTGCAGGCCTCCCTGACCGGTCACGTGGTGTTCAGCACACTCCACACGAACGACGCGCCGTCGGCGGTCACAAGGTTGATTGACCTCGGGGTGGAACCGTTCTTGATTGCGGCAACGTTTGAAGCCATTATTGCTCAGCGACTTGTTCGTCGGATCTGTACGAACTGCAAGGAGCCGTTTGAACCGGACGAAGAACACCTGATGCAACTGGATCTCAGTCCCCGGGACGTGGAAGGAAAACAGCTCATGAAAGGCAAGGGCTGTGATAAATGCAAGGGCACCGGATACCGGGGGCAGATGGCAATTTTTGAAATTATGTTGATCACGGATTCGATCAAAAAACTGATTGTGGAACAGGCCTCCACGGACGCCATTCGACGCATGGCGCGGCAGCAGGGGATGCGGACCCTGCGTGAGAGTGGACTGCTTGCCATTTTTGATGGGTTAACCACGATTGAAGAGGTCGTTGACGAAACAATGTTCGCCGAACAGCAGTAATCTGTGGACGAGAGTGATCGCAGTGTTTGTCCGAAGTCGGATCGACATAAAGATGAGGGAGCGAGAATTGGCGGTTTTGGTAATCTCTTGATTTCAACAGGGCAGGACCATGCCAACATTCAAATACGAAGCACTGGATGACAGCGGGGACCGCGTGGATGGTAACGTGAAAGCGGCCAGCAAGCAGGACGCGATCGATAAGGTGCATAACATGGGTTACGTCCCGACGGAAGTTGTGCAGACCGAGGACATGGGAGGCCGGGGGGCGTCAGCGGGAGCAGAAGAGGAAGAGGAAGGCTGGTTTAGCTGGCTGAACGTAAGTTTCGGCGGCGTGAGCTCAAAACAGCTCACGCAGTTCACCTCTCAGCTCGCAACGCTCATCAACGCGGGACTCCCGATCGTCCGAAGCCTGAAGATCCTGACGAACCAGATGAAGAAGTCACAGCTGAAGTCGATTTCGGAGGCCGTGTCCGAGGATGTCGAGCAGGGAAGCTCACTTTCTGAGGCCATGTCCAAGCATCCCAAAGCATTCAGCGGTTTATACGTGAACATGATTAAGGCCGGGGAGGCGGGTGGTGTGCTCGATACCATCCTTCAACGCCTTGCGGAGTATATGGAAAAGGCCGAGGAGATGAAGCGGAAAATTCTCAGCGCTTCGATCTACCCGGCTGCGGTGTTGTCCTTTGCCGTGCTGATCGTGATCTGTATCATGTATTTCATCATCCCACGATTTAAGAGTATTTTCGAAAAGATCGCGGGAGGGGACCTTCCCACGGTGACACAGTATCTCCTGAACTTCAGTAATTTTATCTCCGGGGGCGGATGGGTGCTTATTCTGGCGATACCGATTGTGTTCTGGGGGGGGCTTAAACTCATTCGAATGTCACGTACCGGTCGCGAATACCTCGATCGATTGAAGTTAAATATGCCCCTGGTCGGGGACCTGTACCGCAAGACCATTACCACCCAGTTCTGTCGGACGTTCGGGACGTTAACGGCGTCCGGAGTACCGATTCTGGATGCCCTGGAAATCGTCCGCGGGTCCATTTCGAATGAGGTGGTATCGAATGCAATCGGGGAGGTTCATGAAAGCATCCGGGGCGGTGAAACCATCGCTGAACCGCTTGAACAAACCGACGTTTTTGACGATATTGTTGTGAACATGATCGACGTAGGGGAGGAAACCGGGGAACTGGACGAGATGCTCCTGAAGATAGCTGACAACTACGAAGATCAGGTCGATGCAGCCGTGGAGGGACTCATGAGTTTACTGGAACCGGCACTGATCATTATTATGGGGTTGATTATCGGGTTTATCGTGATGGCCCTGTTTCTTCCACTGATTTCGATCATGAATCAGCTTCAGTAAGGCAACGCCCGCCGTAATATATGCCGGGATTAGGTGAGAATCGAAACGACCTGTAATAAGCCGTCAGAGGACTGCAAGCACCCGTTTCGTCAGCAGCTTCCCGTACTGAACCGAAAAGGTGGCTTGCTTTGAGGAATTCATCGTATTTGAAAATAAACCCGGGTGGCCGAGAGTATACAACCGCCGATGGGCTCCTTTTATTCTCGTGCTGAGTGCCCGAAGAACGGCGTGATTTATCGTTAACTCTGGCGGGGATTCCTCAAGATGCTATGTCCTGCAATGCCCGACAGAAAAATGGACGATGAAAACGGGGCACAGTTTTAGGTGGAACGACCAATTTTGAAGCTCCGGTCCGGCTGGAGGAGGAACTCCGTTAAATGGCTCCAACACCATGCTCTCAATTGGATTCGTACGTTTGATCCTCCGGGGCGTTCGTTTTTACAACAGTTCGGGGACGGGAGATCTGGCCCGGTGGTCGAAACTCGAGTCGCTCACGGTTTGATACTCCTCGATCTTCCGGCCATACAACGGTCGGGACGGAAGTGTTCGATGCGTCTGAGCAGGGATATGGTTCCTACCAGATATTAAAGGGGAAAAGAGTTTATGCAACAGACATCCGGTAAAGACTCGGACCCGTTCCAGCCTTCGCTTGATGAAATCAAGGAGGAGTACGAAGCTGGAAAGCTGGACGAAGTTGAACAGGATCTGTTTTCATTTCTCAAGAATCGCCGGAACGAAATTCATGACACCCGGCGGGACCTGAAGCAAAAGTTTCCGGAGGACGACATCAATCTTACGGTCGCTACAAAAGCCTATCTGATGCAGATCCGATCCATTAATCCGGAGTACGAAATTCAGAAGGAACTGGAGGATATCGAGCGGGAGGTGAAGAAACAGGAGTCACTTCAGGATGGGAACGTTGACCGAGAAGAGGTTTTTCGAGAATGGTGTGATCGATACGCGCCTTCATGGAGGGATCGACACGTCATGACCATTATTTACGTGTTCGAACGGAACAAACAGCGATATTTGTCCGTGCTGAAAAGCGGTTCTTCATGATGGGGCCAGCAGGGTTTGGAGTTGGTTGTTCCAGTGTTCCACCCGATCCGTTACCGCCTGTGTCCAGTCATCCGCCGATCGATTGCGGTGGGCGTAGATCAGACTTCTGGACATGGGTACAATCAAACCCAGCCCATGTTCGTCCACCATCCCCGTCAGATCTTCGGGGTTTCCTCCCTGGGCTCCAACGCCCGGAGCAAGCATGAAATGATCGGCCAACACGGAGCGAACTCTCTTGAGCGCCGTTGATTGTGTCGCTCCAACCACCACTCCGGTGCTCGCGTATCCACAAGCACTTTCAGGCGAAGGCTCGAATCGATTCAGCATCTCTGCAATGTGGATGTAAACCGGTCGATCCGCCGTTGTCCGCAGATCCTGCAGGTCCGCCGCACCGGGGTTTGACGTCTTGACCAGAACAAACAGACCTTTTCCATGTGCCACGGCCGCATCGTGAAACGGCTGTAGGCCGTCCGTTCCGAACAGGGGATTCACCGTCAGGGCGTCCCCGTTGAAAAACGGGCCGGACTGTGTGAGGGGGCGGTCCGGGTCCGATTCGTCGACCGGGCCAAGGAAGGTACGAGCATACGCCTGAGCGGTGGTGCCGATGTCTCCTCGCTTGGCGTCCACAATCACGAGCAGACCGGCGTCCCTTGCATCTGAAATGGTCTTCTGGAAGGCCTGCATCCCCGGGACACCGAGGGCTTCGTAAAACGCGATTTGCACTTTGACGGCCGGCACTCGACCGGCGGCAATTTGTATGAGCTGTCGATCGAAGCTGCGTACGGATTGGGTTATTTCCGACACGGACGTTTCAGGATCACATTGAAGGTCACCGGGCAACCATCCGGGCCGGGGATCCAGGCCCATTACGAGCAGGCTTCCGGTATCGTGAATTTTACCGGCAAGCCGATCGGCAAAATGTTGTTTTGTCACGGGTTCCTCTCCGGAGCAATGAATGTTTAACTGGGAAAAGTGCGTGTGCCAAGCGTAACAGAACACCGGGTTAAATTACATGAAGGGGGGGAGTCGTTTAGCCGGACGGAATGCGCCTTCCGCAGAATTGATATAAACAAAGGGGAAGCGGATCTCAAACGCATATTCTATCCCCGTAGATCATGCCAGGGCGACGGTATCTGACCGGCTTGGTACGTTTCGTTCTGATCAGGAAATGGAGTGATGCACCTCCGATCGTTGTCCGATGATGAAATTTATGGATAATGAGAAGTGACGTACGGGAGTGATAAACGGTTGATCTGATTCATCGTTTGTTTTACCGCATCACATGAAATTTGGAGATCCCTCTTCGTTCCGTACTGGATTTTTTACCGTCAGATTGTATCTTGTTTCGTTTTTGATTGTCACGGCCGGCCTTTCGGGATGCGAACGGGTGGAACTGCCCGATAATTTGAAAGAGGTTTCCAGTAAGGAAAGGAGTGCGTTTCACGGTGGATTGGCGCATGAAGGATCGTTTGATGGCCCGGATATCCGGGAGGAACCCGGGGTTCGCTGGACATTTGCTACAGGAGAACCGGTGCACGCGTCTCCGGTTCTCGGTGAGGGGGTGGTATATGTCTGTGACATGACCGGGCGGGTGTTTGCACTGGATGTGGTGGACGGATCCATTCGCTGGCGTTATCGCATCGGGGATCTCATATCAGCAACACCGGCCGTGGCCGGTTCCATGCTTATTGTGGGGAGCAAGAACGCGAACCTGTATGCGTTTCACAGCACGGAGGGGGTGCCGTTCTGGAAAGTTGAACTGGACGGGGCGATTCGGTCAGCGCCGGTGATCCGGGACGGGACGATTTACGTTGGGGATCGGGCGGGAACGCTCCATGCGATCGGACTCGCTCGCGGTGATCGGCTCTGGTCGACGGGTATGGATGCGTCGATCTGGTCCTCTCCGGCGGTCACACCGGACCGGGTGTATATCGGGAATGATGCAGGGAAACTTGTGGCGGTACAGCGGGAAACCGGAGATCGGATCTGGACGTATGAAACGAAGGGGCGGGTATTTTCCTCACCGGTGGTTTCGGACGACTATATTATCACCTGTGACCTCTCCGGTGCGTTGCACGTGTTGGACAGGGAAGGCGAGCAGGAGTGGACGTACCGGACCGGCGGAGCAATCTGGGCCACCCCGGCCGTGCGGAACGACATGGTGTATGCCGCGAGTTACGATCGTCACGTGTATGCGTTTGAGCTTGATTCCGGTACCCTCCGCTGGAAGGTGGAGCTTGACGGACGTATATATTCATCTCCGGCAGTAACGGATGAAATGGTCTACACGGGAACGTATACGGGGAGCCTGTATGGTGTGAACCGGACCAATGGGGCAATACTGTGGAGGTTTCGGGCGAAGAAACGGATCGCGGCATCGCCGTTGCCGTTCGGGAATTCACTGTTCGTGGGTAGTGACGACGGCAACCTCTATGCACTGGAGAGGAAAAGGGAGTAAACGCCTGCACCAGAGGTTTACTTCCGGATGCGCTCCGCGGACGGAAAGAGATTTTCGATATGCCTCTAACCCCGGAAGAACACGTGAAGGAACAGAGGGAAAACTATTCCGAACTTCCGAAGGTTTATACCGCCGGAAGAACAGCGGAGCGAGAACGGGGGGACAGAATTGTCGAACGGAATTTGATCAGCGCAGAACGGTCAGGAAACTTTCCGGCAGGGATTGATCGGTCTCCTCCTCCGGGTTGTCCTCCGTGTCCGTTTTCCAGGGTTTGCGTTTTTGTGCGCTTCTGTGCTGACGGATTCGTCGTCGTAACCGTTTGAACTGGTGGTTTCGGCTCCGCATCACTCGACCTCCGGATCTGAATGGGGAACAGGAACGAGAAAAATCGTACCGGATACTGTTTTATACCAGTTCAACTGAATTGTTTCAAACCGTTGAATTCGTCTTTTACTCCCTGTGTCTCGTAAGAGAAAGAAGGCCGTTTCCGGGAGAAGGACGGTTGCTGAATACATCCTTGTACGTAATATGAATTCTTTAAAAACGAGAGGGGTACGTAGAAAATAGTTCTTCAAGAAGCGAACTCGAGGGACGGAGTTGACGACCGGGGTGATTACGCGAGGTCGTCGGGACCCGTTACGTCGCGGTCGTTGCATTCCTGACACGGGCACAGGTCGCGAAGTAACTCGAACGAATAGATACCGGTGTCGTGTCCGTCGTCCCATTCAATTCGAATGGCGTAATTCCCGACGGATTCAAGTCGAACCGGTCGGACGTCTTCACTGATCTCCTCCGCTTCGATCCGTCGCTCGCCGGTTACTTCGTCGACGCAGTGTGCACAAGGGCAGTGGAACCGCAGGTAGAACACGTGATATTCGGACTCGTGACCGTCTTTCCACTGAATGCCGAGATAATCTGAATCCACCTGGCGTACGTCGGTCGGAGCAGGTTCACCCGTCGAGTTTTCCGAAGTATTTCCCATGAGTTTGTGTGGAATAAAAAGGGCCAGCCGATGAAGAAAAACCCGATTTGCCGGGATCGGAGATGGGCAGCGTACGGGACCGTCCGGCAATCGATCGGGTCACGTCGAAGATGGAACGGACGCTCTGTATCGTTCGTGCGAGAAATGGTAATGAAGTTAACACAACCGTTCCAGTAGTTCAAACCCCTGATTTTAACCGTTTTTGAATTCGGGTAGGATACGTACGACAACGTTCTGAACGAACTGGTAAATTCGTCTGATTGAAAGCAAGAACAGGGTTCACAGAGAAACGACCGGACAGGAAACGAACGCTTCGAGAACATTCACATCAATTATCTGTCTTTATCATGGACGTAAAATTACATCGAACGACCGACGAACACGTATCGTATGCGGAGACCATCAGCAACCTGATCTGCCGGATCGCCGAACAGCAGGATATCGGACTCGCGAAACGGAGCCCCTCGTATATCGCCGAAAAAATAGAGGAAGGAAAAGCCGTTATCGCCCTGGACGGGGACGGGCAATTCGCCGGATTCGCCTACATCGAAACCTGGAGTGGGAAGGAATACGTGGCCAACTCCGGGCTGGTCGTGGCACCGGATTATCGCGGACAGGGACTTGCACGGCGTATCAAGCAGGAGATCTTTCGCATGTCCCGGGAACGATATCCGAACGCCAAAATTTTCGGGCTCACGACCAGTCCCGCCGTCATGAAAATCAACCAGGACCTGGGGTACCGGGCGGTGCCGTACGAAAAACTCACACAGGACGACGAGTTCTGGGCGGGGTGTGAAACCTGTCCGAACCATGACATCCTGCAGTCAAAGGATCGAAACATCTGCCTCTGCACGGCCATGCTGTATGATCCGGCCTGGGAAGAAGAGGACGAGGAATCCACCGGGTGAGGTTGTGCTCGGCGAGACCCGGAATGTTTCTTGCTCGGGCTGGTCCCTGCGTTGTCAGATTGCCCGAGATGGTACGAATGGATTTCTAAAAGGTCCGATCACGGGTCAGTTTCCTGAAACGTCGGACAAAGAAACTGCAAAAAGCGAATATGCATTCGCTCCGACAGGCCCGGCTAAAATTGGCACGTGCCGGCAGATGAAACAGGATGAAGAAACGTGTAACATCCGCTCTTCAGGACGCATGAGGGGGTGGTGATGATCCCCTGAAAGCCGGCGAACTTCACTCTTGACCCGCCGGAGAATCCTGCGTTTCCTCCCTCGATTCCTTCCACTCCCCGATCCCGGCGGGGTCGAGGTGAATATGGACGTCGTAGATGTCATCCAGTTCGAGGACACGACGCTTGATTTCCGTTTCGATGTCGTGTGCCCGGTGCAGGGAAATATCCCCGTTGATCTCGACGTGCATTTCCACCTCGATCACCGGTCCGACGTAGAACGCAGCGAAATCGTGGAGGCCCTGAGTTTCGGGATGATCGTATACCGTACGGCGTATTTCCTCCTGTTTTTCTATCGGAGGAGCCGCGCCCGAGAGATAATTGATGTTTTCGTGCGCGATGAACCCCCCCTGAACAATAACGAGCAGGCTGACCACTCCCCCGGCGACCGGATCCAGTTCCGGATGTCCCATGGCCACCCCGACAACACCGGCAAGGACGGCCCCGGTAAACAGAAGGTCGGACAGGCAATCCTGAGCCATCGCACGCAGACCCGGGGATTGCATGTCTCGGTTGGCCCGGGTGGTCAGGACATACACCACCCCCATGTCCAGTGCGGCAAACACGGTTCCGCCGAGGAGATATACGCTGTATGAAAGTTCCTGTACGACAAACAGTCCCCGAACCGAGTCGAAACCGGTTTTCAGGCCAATCAGGACGAGAGTGGCGCCCACGAACAGGGCCGTCAGCGGCTCGATCTGCGCATGGCCGTGCGGATGAGATGTATCCGCTTCCTCGTACGCCAGCCGTCCCCAGACCAGGATCACCAGGCTTCCGATCAGGTCCGCGATGGACTGTGCCGCGTCGGCGATCATGGCCAGGCTGCCGAAGGCAAACCCGATGCCGCCTTCGACGACGATTTTCAGGGTGTTCCCCAGCACGTTGATCCAGGACGCGTACAGAAACTGGTTTCTGTATTCTCGTTTCATAAGCGGGGAAGTCGACAGAAGTACGGGAACCCAATAACGAACGCATCCTCACGTGTCCGGATGATACGAACTCCCCGCTTTCATTTCATGTGTACGGAAGAGAAAAGCAGGTGCCTATCGAGCGGTCGGGGCCTCTTCGGGAGGGAAGAGGCCCTTCGGATTCAGCACTCGTTTTTCGTCTTCGTCCCTGCTACCATGCTTATCCGACATGGTGTTTCCGCAGGGTGTTCAATCGAAACGATAAAGGTCAGTTGCAAGATGAAAGTTAACACCATGGTAATATTGGAAGGTACTGTGTTTCCTTCGCCCACGTCCGATCGATCGGGTGCGGCCAAAAGTGAAAAGACGACTGGAAATCACCGTTGCAAAGTCTTTGGGTTTCATCTTGCATTCGATCCGCAGGGGGCTTTCCGATTATGGAGCCGCTAAATATGAATTGGTCCCTGAGGGCGGCTGAAAGCCCCCCGTTTATTCGCCGTGCAATCACAATTTGTAGGGCCGTGAATCGCCTGCGAAATCATGCCTCAGGGCTACCGGGGATGATGATCACATGCACGAAGCGGTTTTTTTAGCAGTCTTCCTGGAACTCCCTGAGCGTCACCCTTTACCACGTGTCAATTAAACGTCAAGGATGATACCCGTGATATCTCCGGGCATGGAAACCCCCGTAATAGTGAGGTGAACGGTATCCGCGGTATCCGTAGTGATGATACCGGAAATAGCGGTCATGGTGACGTCTTTTTGGCTCGGCCCGGTTGAACGTGGCCGAGTACGGATACGTTTTTTCTCCTTCTTCAATCGCCCAGCTCAGTTTCAGCCAGCTGAATGCCCTCTCCTCCGTATCCGTTTTCTCCGGAAGGGAAAACGTAACGGACAACAACGATGTGTCCCCCGGAGAAACGGTCCATTTTTTCTCCTTTTTCGGTTCGACGTCGGGCGTTCCGAATTCGTTCAGTTCCGCGGACACCAGTTTAAAGCTATTTGATCTGAGACGGACCTCCGTGGTTCCGTTATTTTCCACTCGAACCCGGAATGTAATTCGAATCGTCTGAACGTTTTTCTCGCTTGACGGTTTGATCTCATGGATCGTGACGAAAGACCGCACGCCAGGCACCGCTTTATCGTCTCCGTTCGCCGTCCCCTCGGCCACGTTCGGCGTAAACGCGTAATGTACCGATGCTCGGTGACAGCCGACCACCCCACCGAACAGAAGAAGAAGCACACCGTACATGATCGTTTTTTTCATGAGTACTCGTTAATCCTCCGGATCATTAATATGGCGTTCGTGCGCGGTTCGACTCCGATTGACATTCGTTCCTGAAACCCGGGGGCGACGGTGTGCCCTGACCGGCGATTTGAAATTTTATGAATCGGAACTGAACCACGCTGATGTTTACTCAATGTGGCACAAGTAAGGTATTTTAGTCGTTTCCCGGCATGTTTTTGAAACGATTTGACCGATCAAAAAATTTCACGGTTCATGTAACGTCCGTACGGTTCGAACCAGGGACCGGAACGGATTTTGTCCCTTACAGGATCTGTCGTCAGGAATTAAAAAAACGAGACGTTCTTTTTAAATTACGTCCTGCGACCCCTCATTACAATCATGTCTCTCCTCCAGCAATGTACGGGAGGAGAACACGTAACCTGGCGATCTTGATCATAGCGTATTTGCGGAAATTATGTTGTGGGCTGCCGGGTTCTTTTATAAATACGGGTACGGAAGGGGGTGCGGGTCGAAGCCTGAAAGCCGGGGGCGGATGCGGAGCGGAGTCGGACCGACTTTTTCGGACGGAATATAAGTCAGTTCGTCGCTCCATGGTTCCAGGACGTTATTCGATCGATTATTTTTTCGGGTCGTTCAATTTTTTGCGAAGGTTGTAGAGCCGCCTTTTCAGTTTTTCTGTCAGCTTCTGATGGCCGGGCCGTCCATACAGGTTTTCTGTTTCGAGGGGTTGTTCTTCAGGTCGACCAGGCGCCACGCATTATACGTCTCTCTTTCAAAGTGGATTAACGGTTGGTCTTGGTATGAAGGTGAGGAACTAAATCGGCTCAAAAACGCCCCCCGGGAAGAGTGGTACCATCGGGCATTCTTCGCCATAATTCAAACCGTTCGAATTCGGGATTTCATCATCTTCTTGAGTGGTTTGACGAGGGGGGGTTGAAATGAAACATGAGCTGTTGATTGAGAAGCGAAACAAAGCCCGATATCTTTACAATCAGAAGGGGTGGTCTAAAAACAGAATTGACAACCATCTGGTCAGCCACTGGAATTCGGTGGAAAAGTCGATCAACATGGATCCCGAACAGGTCAATAAGGACCGTCGAGGATTGATGAAAGGGAAGCTTCGCAGCAACACCGAGAAACAGCGAGAACGGATCATCGACCTCCGGAACCAGATACGCAAAGAGGAATGTTACTTTTTCGGTTCGAAGGTCATCCAGAAGCACTAAGCCAGGCAGGTTCCCGCCCAAAGCCACCCCGTCTGTATTTTATTGACAAGACTCTTAGAGGAAGCGTTAGCCGTGAACCAGAAAAACGAACGAGTGCCTGACAGAGCCAAGTATATGAAGTACCCAAAGAACCGGCTGGACA
>CAYXQY010000040.1:23075-24569 GCA_964466525.1 uncultured Planctomycetia bacterium | reverse complement strand
ATGGACTGCTGCTGTCTCAACCGTCCTTTTGACGACCAATCTCAACATCGTATACGGTTGGAAGGAGAGGTCGTCCTTGAAATTCTCTCGCGTTGTTCCCGCTTGTTCAAACTGGTCGGCAGCGAAGTGCTTTCTGACGAAATCCAACAAATACCGACTCCGGAGCGAAAAAACAAAGTAAAAGCACTGTATTCAGTTGCAAATTCATGTGTCAAACTTAACGAGGAGATCGTTTCAAGACCAAAACAAATGAAAAACACATTCAGTCTGGACCCCGTCGACGCCCTTCACGTCGCCAGTGCTGAGTCTCAGGCGGATCTGTTTTTAACTACGGACGATGATATTATTTCAAGCGTGCAGGGATCAGAAAAACGATTCGACGTTCTCGTCGACAATCCGGTACCATGGTATTACAACCAGCTAACCCATGAGTGACTACCAAACGATAGAAGAGCTTCGACAAAAAGGAATTGACGCGCTCGTTGACGATCTCGGGCCGGTCGGAATGGCACGGTTTATTCGAAGCTACCAGACCGGTTCCGGAAATTACACCCGGAATCGAAAGGAATGGCTGAGTGATGATATCGATTCCATTGCCGGCCGAATCAGACAATCTCGGAATGATAACAACCAGGAAAACCCGGATTTATCCCAGGATCATAACGAAAAAAACTGAAACGTCCATACGGCTTCTTCTCAAGCGGTCGGCTAAGGCGAGAACCGATCACCCAGAACCCAAGTGGGATTGAAGCCGCAACGGCAGGAACCACTGCAACAGTTTCGAATAGTTCCAGAAGAACCCAAATGGGAATGAAGGTGAGAAATGATCCGGGGTGCCGGTGTATAGTGTTTTGTTAGTACCCGATGATACGGGTTTGAAGTCCTGTGTATTGGCGCGCCTTGTTGTTTGGTGCCGGTATCTGGGGGGTTCGTTGGTCGGGAAGTGTGTTGTTTAGTTTTTTGCCAGCAGGGATGCTGGCGCTCCGTTTTTTTGAAACATCTTACCATCAGGAATTCCCCGGACCAAATCATGGAGACCCTTCATGTCGAATCGGCCGGCAGAACCGTTTTGCTCGTTGATCGACGGGTGAGTGATGGATTCGTTACAGGCCCGTTCCGGCAGAGCCGGGTCCAATTCCCCTCGTTGCCGGTTTTTTAACCTCGGGTTCCGCTTCGTTTCACTCCGCTGCACCCGAGGCTACTATCTGTCGCCCGCTACAGGGCTTACATGAAGGTATTTCTACCGTTGGAATTCATTTCTCCTTACGCACACAGATAGAAACATTTTCACAGGGTTCCCATTCTCAAAACATCGGGCCAATATACTACCAAATAGCAGGAAGCTCGCTTACTTCACTGCCATTGGCAAGGAGGTGCTCGTTTCGAATGCGCCTGGATTTCAGACCGGTGCGTTTTTATCCGAGCCCCCGAACGTGGAAAGGGGTCGGCTCGAAAGGATTGATTCCGGTGTTTTTTCCCCTCTGTGACCTTCGG
>CAYXQY010000040.1:0-23065 GCA_964466525.1 uncultured Planctomycetia bacterium | reverse complement strand
CGGGGCTCTGTTTTGTTCCTTGACCTTCGGGGCTCTGGTCTTTTCGTTTTATGGGTGCGGGGGTCTTTACAAGTTCGGCGTCTGGCAGAAACGGAAACAGACCGGTGATGCCCGGGTCGACCCCGCAGAAGTCGAAGGCTTCGATAGCTGTTCGCAGGGCCATGGAGGCGTTCGTTCCCGGTGTTCCACGGATGTTTGACCGGTTACCAGAAATCGTCCGCCAGCAGAAGGCCGTCCGTCAGGCTGACGCTCACAACGCGTATTTGATCGATCTGCAGGCCGGTCATCATGCCGCCCACGAGCGCGAGGTTGGTGACTTCGGTCGAGGCGTATTCGCCGCCGATCTCGTCGTCGGTCATGAGCGCGCGCTGGATCAGGGCATCGACGACGCCCGGACGCGAATACGTTTCTGCATCCTCACCGGCCACCTGGGGGCGTATGCTGTATACGTGGACCCCGCCGATGCCGACGACCGGCCCGTCCATCCGCTGCAGTATAGACTGAATGGAGGAGGGCACGTTCTGTTCGGCAAACGTTTGCGCATAGGAAAACGCAAATATGGCTACGGGATGGCCCAGGGGATTCGGGCTTTCGACCCGATCGGGGTCCCCCCCCTGCATCGCAATCACGCTTCGCTTGAACGACACCGAAGCGACGGAGGAACGGAAATACCGCAGGTCCCCGTCCGGACGGCGAACCGTAAGCTGCATGCTTCCGGCCCCGATGTCCCAGACGGCCACGCGGCCGTCCGACGTGTCGACGTGACGTCTCGCTCCCACCAGACCGAGTCGGGCTTCCGTCTTCTGGGAGATGACCCGGAGGGGAACGCCCACCTCCTGAGACAAGCTTTTCACAGCCCGTTTGCCGTTGGCCGCCTCCCGAAACGCGCTGGTGGCCACCCCGCTGTACGCATCGGGGTCATAAGCGCCTGCCTTCTGCTTTAATCCGGAAAGCACCTGTCGTCCCCTGTTCACAATACGGTCCGGAAGTCGAGGGGCTCCATTTTCGTCCGGCGTTTCGAGTGCTTCGCTGTATGCCACATCTCGCTCTTCCGTCAGAAGGACGTCCCTGATGGTGTTTTCACAGGTATTCACTTCCGCGACGGTGAGTTTCGTCGTGGACGAGCCCACGTCAAACGCGGCCCGGATCTCGGTACAGTCCGTCCGTTTCGAATGGGGTTCAGTGGGGCTGCACGACGCAATAAAAAACAGAATCGGTACCAGGAGAAATCGCAGGGTATTCGAGGACGCGGGGCTGGAGAAGGGAATGATCTGACACATGGGCGTTCCGTCCTGATTGAAAAGAAAAAAACGTTGAAAACGCATCAAGTCTCTGTGTGTTCAGCTTTCGTTCTTCACGACCCGGGCAGGGGTAACGTATTGTTTTCTTCAAACGATACAACGGGCTTTGCAGTTGT
Source organism: uncultured Planctomycetia bacterium (assembly GCA_964466525.1). Taxonomy (GTDB): domain Bacteria; phylum Planctomycetota; class MHYJ01; order CAYXQY01; family CAYXQY01; genus CAYXQY01. The sequence goes on along the minus strand of CAYXQY010000040.1, from coordinate 21,648 downwards.
ATGAGAGTTAAATGAGCGAAGGACAAAATCCGGAATGGGGCAATCGTAAAGGGAAATTTTACCACCGGTGGATACCCATTTTAAGCTTCCATGTTTCTCCAGCTGATGGCTCGGTTTCCGTCTCTTCGCCGGGGCAACGGAGAACGTCGGGATCGGTTTTATGATTTCATAATTGCTCACCTATTCGTCATGAGCCCGGGAGCGCCGGCGCCCCCGCCGGACAATTACAATTGTAAACTTCCTTTTGGAACGAATAGGTGAGCCATACATGATGTCCAATCGTTCTGCCAGTAGGGATGCTGGCGCTCCGTTATGCGGTTGTTCTTTGTGGTGGGGCGATGAAGGGATGTTTCTCCGTTTGGGGCTTGAGAGTTGGTTGTCCTTTTTGTACTGTTCTGTTGCTCTGAAGCCTCTCCGCACGGATAAACGGAGCGTAGTGAGGACCGGAAGGCTCCTTCTTTGTCTTTCCGTGACGGTTCGAACCGGTTTCAATCCGTCGTTTTCCGTCCGGGTGCCCTCTCCCTCCGAAGCTTGATTACGGGCGGTACTTTCGGTTCAATTTATATGTCGTTTCTGAAATGGACCGGCCGGTGGATCGGACGCTGTCAGCAGGTACCTGTTCGGGTTTTTCGGCCTGAACGTCGTTTTCGTGCCTGTGATGTTATGCGGAACCGCTTTGGACTCGCTTTTGCAATGATTTGTTTCTCAGTCAGTTAGCCACGCCACGCGCGATTACATTTTTATGAGACGATCCGAAAGCTTTATTCACACGCGACGGGAGTTGCCGAGCGACGCGGAATCGAGGGGAATTGGTTTGCTAAAACAGGCCGGGCTCGTGGAGTTCCTCGGGGCCGGAATCTATCAGTACCTTCCGATGGGCACGCGGGTTGTTCGGCGTATCGAGGAGATTCTTCGGGAGGAAATGAACGCAATCGGCGGACAGGAAGTGCGGATGCCCGTGGTGACGCCGGCTTCGCTCTGGCGGGACAGCGGCCGGTGGAGTGAATGGGGCCCGGAGCTTTTGCGGGTGAAAGACCGCGGGGACCGTCCGCTTGCCCTGACGCCCACGCACGAGGAATCCATTACGGCAATGGTGCGGGACCGGGTCCAGTCCTACCGGGGATTGCCCTTCATGCTGTACCAGATCCAGACGAAGTTCCGGGACGAACCGCGGTCCCGCGGCGGGCTCATTCGCGTACGGGAGTTTACGATGAAGGACGGCTACAGTTTTCACCGCAACCGTGAGAGCCTGGACGAATATTATCCGGAGGTCCACCAGGCGTACCTGAACATCTTTCGACGCTGCGGGATCGAACCGGTGGTCGTCTCCGCGGATCCGGGCAAGATGGGCGGCGGGGAATCGCACGAGTTCATGGCGCCCGCACCGGTCGGCGAGGATCAGATGGCAACCTGCTCGAGCTGCGAATACGCACGGAACGTGGAAAGTGCCGCTCCGGCAAAAGGATTTCCCGGAGACGCCACCGCCGAACCCGGGGAGCTGGAGAAGGTGGAAACACCGGGGTGTGAAACGATTGAGGAGGTCTCGGACTACCTCGACGTCAACCCGTATCGGACGGCAAAAGCAGTGTTTTACCGGGCCACAGGCGGCTCCGATCGTATCGACGGGGAGCTGGTGTTCGCACAGATACGGGGGGACCTCGACATCCACGAGGACAAACTGAAAGCGGTGCTCGGGGTGGAGGACCTCGAACCGGCCACCGACGAAGAGATCCGGGCGGCCGGAGCGGTGGCGGGATACGCGTCGCCGCTGAACATCGAGGAACGGGTGGTCACGGTGGCGGACGAGTCGATTCCGGAAGCGGTGAACCTGGTGGCCGGCGCCAACGAGCCCGACCACCAGCTGATCAACGTGAATTACGGGCGGGATTTCGAGGTGGATTACGTGGAAGACATTGCGGATGTCAACGAAGGGGACGCCTGTCCGGAGTGCGGCGCGGCTTTCGAGCTGACGAACTGCATCGAGCTGGGCCACATCTTTAAGCTCGGCACGAGGTACAGCGAGGCGATGGACGCCACGTTTCAGGATGAGGAGGGGAATGAAGTGGCGTTTGAGATGGGGTGTTACGGCGTGGGACCGGACCGGTTGTTAGCCACGGTGCTGGAGTACTGGCACGACGAGGACGGCATCGTGTGGCCGGTCGAACTGGCGCCGTTTACCGTCACCGTGCTTCCCGTGGGAAGCGGCACCGAGCAGGTGGAGAAAGCGGAGGAACTGTACCGGGAGCTCGACGTAGCGGGGGTGGAGGTACTGTTTGACGATCGAGACGAGCGCAGCGGCGTGAAGTTCAACGACGCCGAGCTGCTCGGCATTCCCCTGTTTGTGATCGTCGGTCCGAGGGGACTGGACGAGGGTACCGTGGACCTGCAGCGCCGGGTGGACGGAGAAACGAGGCAGGTCCCCCTGGACGGGGACGTCGTCGGAGCGGTCCGGACGGAGCTGGACCGGTTGCGGGACGAGCAGGCCCCCCGTCGGCAGGCGGTGGCGTCCGGATGAGTTCGGACCGCATGTAAAGCGAACCTCTTTCAATCTTTTTTCACAGGCAACCGTTCATGCTTTATCAGCGGATCAAGAAACGTGTGGCCGGGACCGTCCGACAGGCGCACGAGGAACTGGCGGACGAACCGGTTGAAAACTGGCTCGAGCGTCCACCGAACCCGGACATGGGGGATTTTGGCCTGCCCTGCTTTCAACTCGCACCGGTGTTTCGTACCGATCCGGAGCAGATCGCGACCCGCCTTGCCACGGACCTCCCCTGTCCTGAGGGGTGTGCGGAGGTGACCGCGGAGGGCCCGTACCTGAATTTTCACATCGACCGACCGGCGTTCATTCAGAAACTACTTCCCGAGATCCTGAAAAACCCGGCGGATTGGGCGTACCACGACGTGGGGCAGGGCGAACCGGTGGTCATCGACTATTCCTCGCCGAACATCGCAAAACCGTTTTCCGTGGGGCACCTGCGGTCGACCGCGATCGGTGCGGTGCTGTACCGGCTGTACGACGCACTCGGGTACGAACCGCACGCGGTCAACCACCTCGGGGACTGGGGCACGCAGTGCGGGAAGCAGCTGCTGGCGTTCGAGCGCTGGGGGGACGAACAGAAGCTTGACGAGGAGGGGGTGGAATATCTGCAGGAGCTGTACGTCCGAATTAACGAGGCCATCGAGGCGGATCCGGACCTGCAGGAAGAAGCGAAACGGTGGTTCAAGCGGCTGGAGGACGGCGACCCGGAGGCCGTGGAACGGTGGAAAGCGTTCCGTGACACCTCCATTCAATACCTGGACGACATCTACGACCGGCTCGGGGTTCACTTCGACACGTACACCGGCGAGAGTTTTTTTCACGACCGAACGGACGAGGTGCTTGAGCAGGTGGAGGAAGCGGGCATCCTGACGGAAAGCGAGGGGGCGCTCATCGTCGAGTTCGAACAGGAGGATCGCCCGCCGTTTCTGCTGCGGAAGGACGACGGGTCCACGCTGTACTCGACCCGGGACCTCGCCGCCGCGCTGTACCGGCACGAGGAATACGGCGCGGACCGGCTGATCTACGTGGTCGCTTCGGAACAGAACCTGCACTTCCAGCAGCTCTTTTCCGTGCTGAAAAAAATGGGGCACGACTGGGTGGAACAGTGCAAGCACGTGGCGTTCGGGCTCGTTCAGATGGAGGACGGAAAAATGTCCACGCGAAAAGGGGACGTCGTCCTGCTGGAAGATTTGCTCGACCGCGGCATCGAGAAGACGCGTCAGATTATACGGGACCGTCAGGAAAACGCGTCCGGGTCGTCGGATTCCGCGGGGGAGGGGCTGTCCTGGTCGGAGGAGGACGTCCGCGGAAAAGCCGAGGCGATCGGCATCGGCGCGGTGCTGTTCAGTGACCTGAAGGACGACCGCACACGCAACGTCACGTTCGACTGGGACGAGGCCATCGGGTACGACCCGAGCACGGGCAGTTTTCGGGGGGAAACCGGTCCGTACCTGCAGTACACGCACGTTCGCCTGTGCGGGATCGAACGGGAATACAACAAGGAGGACCGGGACGCCGTCGACGTGGAGGCCCCGGCGTACCACGAACGGCTGGATCGCCCGGAGGAGTTTTTACTGGTCCGGCGGATCAGCCGCTATCCCTCCGTGCTGGAACGGGCGCTGGACACGCACAAACCGTCCGTGCTGGCGAATTACCTGATCGAGCTGGCACAGTCGTTCAATCATTATTATCATGACCGTGAACATCACCAGGTCATATCGGAGGACCGTGCGCTGACGGAGGCCCGGATGGACCTCTGCCGGTCCGTTCGCGCCGTGCTGTCCTCCGGACTGGAGTTACTGGGAATTGAACCTGTTGAGCGAATGTGACGACATGCCATCATGATCTGTGCTACGATTGCCGAAGAAACGATTGACGACGCCCTGAAATGGGGTCGGGAAGCGCGGCCATGGGCCGACCTGCTGGAGCTGCGGCTGGATTACCTGGACCGACCGGAGGAGTTTCCCACATTGCTTGACCGGCTGCAGGGGCCGTATATCGTTACCTGCCGGTCTCCGGAACAGGGAGGGGCGTTTCACGGTTCCGAAAAGCAGCGGTACAAATTGCTGGCTGAAGCCGCCAGTCGAAACGTCGATTACGTCGACGTGGACGTCACGGTGCCCGAGGAGGAACGGGAGCGGATCGGGGGAACGCAGATCCTCTCCTACCACAATTTCGACGAGACCCCCGGGGACATCGACGAGACGCTGGAAGAACTTCAGCAGGAAGACGTCGATTACGTCAAGATCGCCACGCGCTGCACGGACCTGGGGGACGCGCTTCGGCTGATGCACCTGAAGCCGGGAGGCACACGGCCGATTCTGGTGCTCGGCATGGGGGAGTTCGGTTTGATCACCCGCCTGCTCTACCGGAAAACGCACAGCATGATGACGTTCGGCGCGGCCAATCCGACCCGTCCCGCGGCACCCGGACAACCGTCGGTCGAAGAGCTCCGCAGGCGGTATCGCGTGCACGAGGTGGACCAGTCCACCGACGTGTACGGGGTGATCGGGGATCCCGTGGCCCACAGCCGGAGCCCGGAAATCTTCAACACGCTGTTCGAATCGTACGATATGAACGCGATTTACGTGCCGTTTCGAATGGTGCGCAGCGACACCCTTTCCCCGCTGGCGCACCAGCTGGACCTGCAGGGAGCGAGCGTGACCATTCCGCACAAGCGAACCGTCATTCCGTTCCTGCATTCGCTAAACCCCTACGCGGAGACCATCGGAGCCGTGAACACGATCGTGAAGATTGAAGATCGTTACGAGGGGTACAATACCGACGCAAGGGCGGCGCTGGACGCCGTGGTGGACTGCTGGCCGGACGACCGGCTCGATCCGGAGGAGGACCGTCCGCTCGAGGACCTCCGTGTGCTTCTGCTGGGGGCGGGAGGCGCGGCTCGAGCGGGGGGAACGGCGTTCCTTCGGGCCGGTGCGGAGGTGTTGATTACCAACCGTACGGACGAGAACGGAAAGGAACTGGCGGAGGAACTGGAGACGACGTTCGTTTCCTGGGAGGAACGGTCGGACGTTGAAGAGCCGGATCTTCTCGTGAACGCCACGTCCGTGGGCATGGAACCGATGGAGGACATGTCGCCGTTTCCCGCCAACGAGCTCTCGGCCGACACCGTCGTGTTTGACATGGTGTACACCCCATCGGAAACCCGATTGCTGAAGGAGGCCGACGAGCAGGGCTGTCACACGATTTCCGGTGTGGAGATGTTTTCCCGTCAGGCATTGCAGCAGTTCAAGCTGTGGACCGACACCTACGCGTCCATGGACGAGCTGCCGCCGCTGGACTGACACGGAATCTTCATCGAAAGGTGGGAACGGGGCCGGGTCCGGACGTGCGGAGAATCTCCGACAGGACTTCCCGGAAAACCGGGGACGAAGTTTGAACCGGATGGTTGATGTTGATAAAATTAGCAGCAACTTCTTTGCCACCTGTCACCGATGCCCTCGGTCAGGGTGTACTCCGTATCCACTCACGAACACATCCTCCGTGTCAATTCACGCATGCGTACGAGCGGGACGGGTGGTCTTCTCGTCAGCTTCATCGACTGATTATACCGTACCGGGAGAACATTTATGAAAGATAACATTCGACTGTTTACGTCCGAATCCGTATCCATCGGACATCCGGACAAGATGGCGGATCAGATATCCGACGCCGTGCTGGACGAGGTGCTTCGTCAGGACCCCGACGGACGGGTCGCGTGCGAAACCTTTCTGAAGGGAAGCCTCGCCGCGATCGGTGGGGAGATCACGGCGAACGCGGACCTGAACGTGCCCGAACTGGTGCGGGACGAAATTCGAACCATCGGGTACACGAAACCGGAGTACGGATTCGACCTCCAATCCAACATCCTGGTGTCCCTGACCGAGCAGTCCGGTGACATCGCCGAGGGAGTGGACGAAGACGAGGACGAGGACCTGGGGGCCGGTGACATGGGGTTGATGTTCGGATACGCCTGTAACGAGACCCCGGAGCTGATGCCGCTTCCGCTCATGCTCGCGAGGGGTCTGACGGATCGGTTGACGGAGGTGCGGCGGGAGGAGATCGTTTCGTTTCTCCGGCCGGACGGAAAAGCGCAGGTGACGGTCGAATACGACGATCGGAACCGGCCGAAACGGGTGGAAACGGTGGTGGTTGCGGCGCAGCATGAACCGGACGTGGATCGGGAGACCCTGGAACACGAACTAACCGAAACCGTGGTCCATGCTGTGATTGATTCGGAACTGCTGGACGAGGACACGGACGTTTATATTAACCCGACGGGGGTCTTTGTAAAAGGCGGCCCGGACGTTGATACCGGGTTGACGGGGCGGAAAGTCATCGTGGACACCTACGGGGGGATGGGAAATCACGGGGGCGGGTGTTTTTCCGGAAAAGATCCGACGAAAGTGGACCGTTCCGCGGCGTACGCGGCCCGTCATGCCGCCAAGAACATTGTGGCCGCGGACCTGGCCGACCGGTGTGAGGTGCAGCTCTCGTACGCCATCGGCAAAACCCAGCCGGTGTCCATCAACGTGGAGTGTTTCGGCACCGCGTCCGTGCCGGCTCCGCAGCTTGTGGAGGCGCTGGAGGCGGAATTCGACTTCTCGCCGGGCGGAATTATTAATCGCTTCGACCTGCGGCGTCCGATCTATCTGCAGACCACCAGAGACGGACACTTCGGCGTGGAGAAGGACATTTATCCGTGGGAACACACGGACGCCGCGGAACGACTTCGCTCACGTATTGAGGATCGAGTTACCACTGAGGTATAAAACAATGACCGACGTACCATGCGACATTGCCGATCATAAACTGGCTGAAAAAGGGACGGACCTGATCGAATGGGCCTCGGACCAGATGGACGTGCTCGCGGAGCTGCGGGAGCGGTTTCGCGACACGAAACCGCTTCAGGGGGTGCGAATCGCCGGCTGTCTTCACATTACCACGGAAACGGCAAACCTTGCCCGAACCCTGAAAGCCGGGGGAGCGGACGTCCGTCTGTGCGCTTCCAACCCGCTCAGCACGAGTGACGCCGTCGCGGCGGGTCTGGTGGAGGAATACGAAATCCCCGTCTTTGCCATCCACGACGAGGACAAGGACACCTATTACTCCCACATCCATTCCGTTCTCGACATGGAACCGCACCTGACGATTGACGATGGATGTGACCTGGTGTACACCGTGCACGACGAGCGGGAGGAGTTGATTGACGGAATTAAAGCCGGCATGGAGGAGACGACCACCGGGCTGGTGCGACTCCGGGCGATGGCCCAGGAGGGATCGCTGCGTTTTCCGGTGTTTGCCGTGAACGACGCCACGACGAAGCACCTGTTTGACAACCGCCACGGCACGGGGCAATCCTCACTTGAAGGGATTATGCGAGCCACGAACATGTTGATGGCGGGAAGTGTCGTCGTCGTGGCCGGGTACGGTATGTGCGGCCGTGGTTTCGCGAATCGCGCACGGGGTATGGGGGCTCGTGTCATCGTGGCCGAAATTGACCCCCTGCGGGCGCTGGAAGCCCACATGGACGGATTTGAGGTGAAACCGATGGCCGAAGCCGCCCCCGAAGGCGACCTGTTTGCCACGTTTACCGGGAACACGTCCGTGGTCCGGGGCGAGCATTTTGAACGGATGAAAGACGGGGCCATCCTGTGTAACGGCGGGCATTTCAACGTCGAGATCGACCTCGAGGAACTGGAGCAAATGGCCAATAACGTGGAGGAGGGCGTGCGTGAAAACGTGGACGCATACGAACTGGACGACCGGACCCTTTACGTGCTGGGGGAAGGGCGACTGGTGAACCTGTCCTGTGCGGAGGGGCATCCCGCTTCCGTGATGGACATGAGTTTTGCCACGCAGTCCCTGACGGCCCGTCACGTCATACAGAACGAGTTCGAGGGGGAACCCGTGGTGCATCCCGTCCCCGAGGAAATCGAGAAAGAAGTGGCGGCACTGAAGCTCAGCACACTCGACGTGGAAATCGACGAACTGACCGACCGGCAGGAAGAGTACCTCAACCAGGCCGGGGAAGGCACGTAATCGGTTTTAGCTCTTACCCCTTTTCTTTGATTTCCTCCTTGAGGTTCCGTAACATTCAATTTCCTCAGACATCCCGGGAAAAAGTGTGCCGGTTACCACGATGAACGGAGAATCTCAAGGGATAATACTGGTTGGAGTAGTCATTGTGGTGGTTGGGGTACTGGTGGCCCTTGTGATCCCAAGTTTAACTTCTGCCACTATTTGTGGTTCCTTAGGTCACTGTAAGAACAATCTATCTGAACTCCACACTGCTGTTCGGGCGTACAGAGCAAATAATCAAACAGCGCCTCCGGTTGATGGCGGACAGGAGGCGTCGAACTGGGGGATGTTTCTCAAGGACAACGGGAAAGGGGCCGGAACCCTGAACAACGACCTGTATTTCTGTGAGGTCATGGGTCGGAACATCCGGGACAAAACGTCGGACGACGGGGACTACATGTTTAACCGAAACGTAGACGGGTCCTTTCTTCTGTCAGAGGAAATCCATCCGGACACACCGATTGCATCCGATTGTATTTCCCGGAATTTTAAGGCTTCAAACCATGGAAACCCGTCGGTAATAAAGGTCAATATCCTTCTCAAGGATGGTAGTGTACGCTCCGTAGGAGAGGGGGATGATCTATTCGAACGGTCGGTAAAAAGCGACATGGTTGGTGGAAGCAACACCGGTAATCCAAACTGTCCCCCTCCCCCTTAAATATCTAAACATGCCGCGAGTGATTCGCAACAATAAGAGCGTGTGCTCGCATAAACAAATAACGCTCATTGGTGTTCACATCGTCGTTTCTGGAGGGTACCGGACGCTCCAGTTCCCCAAAAACCGGTGAACGCCATACATTTCCACCTGTCAACATGTTTTTCCTCTTCTGATCGAATACGTTTCGCCGTCAGGAGTGGCGGGCCTGCTCCGGTGGCTCGCGTTCTTTTTTGCCGGCAGGAATGCTGGCGCTCCATAATCTTCGCTCTCGATGTTTCTTTGCCGGCATGGAAACCAGTGGGACGGTGACGGTGTTTCCTGGGGCAACGGCTTTATGTGGTGGGTCGAAGAAGTACCGTTTCTCCGTCCGGGGGTTGAAGGAATCGGTTGCCCTTTGTGATTCCGTTTTCGGTCTCAATATTCTTTCGTGCTGTCGCCCTCAAACCGGGTCGTGTTTTCCGGGACGATGGCCGGTCGGCTGTACGTCCCCGGGTCGCCGATACGGACCACGACTGATACAACGTTCGCGCTCAACTCGCTCCAGTTTCCTACGGCCGTTCCGACCGTTTCCGGCACCGAAACAGACGGGTCGTTCGCTGTTTGCATCTTAGCCGGGGTTTCCGTATGATGAGATTCGTTCAGGAATGAATGAAATTCAGGGGGTTGGATCGATGAAATCTCAACAACAGAGTGGGTTTACGCTCGCCGAGCTTCTTGTTGTCATTACGATTATCGGAATTCTCGCAGCCCTTGTGATTCCGTCGATTGTTGATGCGCTTTTACAGGGAAACATGGTGGCCTGTCAGAACAACCTCAAGGAGATTTACAGCGGAGTACAGAACTACCGGGCGAGTCATCAGTCGTCGCCTCCCGCGATGGGGGGACAGGAGGCGTCCAACTGGGGGATCTTTCTGAAGGATAACGGGAAAGGGCCCGGGAGCGTCAACAACGACCTGTATTTCTGTCAGGTAATGGCTCGGAATACCCAGGACAAGAAATCCGATGACGGGGATTACATGTTCAATCTCACGGCAGGTGGAATCAGTGCACTGTCCAGCGCAGCGGACTCGGAAACACCCCTGATTGCCGATTGTGTGAAGAACAACAAAGCGTCGAACCACGCTGACCCGTCGGAGAACGGGGTGAATGTAATTTTGAAAAACAACAGTATACAGTCCACTCAGTACGTGGAAGGGTCGGAGAACCTGTTCACCACGATTATGAACGCAGATATGGTCGGGGGAGCGGACTCCCAGAACCCGAACTGTCCCCGCCCGCAGTCTCAATCCAATACAGGTTCTCAGGAAAACAATTGATATATAGCCGGATCATGAGGTGTGTTACGGGACTCACATCGAATCGGATCGGGCAAGTTTTTCAGGCGAGCCGTGTATGCGGCTCGCTTTTTTATTTGCCCTGCTGAAGAACCGGTTTGAGGCGCCCTCATGGGAAACACGGAACTATACGGGGTTACATCCATGCCGACGAATAATGGTGGAAACACACGAACGGTTTATTTATGATGTAGAAAAGTCAAAAATGGCCTTCTGCTCTCGCTTCATTTGATTGAAATTCCATCCATGAAGAAACGAATTGCGATTCTACCCCTCGCCTTCGTACTGACCCTGTTTGGAAATATGCATTTCGCATCCGGGCAGGACGTCGATTCGTCCGAGCAGACTAACCGCTCCTGGTCCCTGGCGTTTCGTGCGGACCCCCCCCGGTTGTACGTACACGAAGACGGTCAGGGAAACCGGACGCCTTACCTCTATATTACGTATCGCATTCGGAACAATTACGACCGGGCCGTTCCTCTGGAACCCAGTTTCGTACTGGAGACGGATCACGAAAAATATTTTCCGGCTTCGGCAGATCCGGAGGTTGAGCATGAAATTATTGTAAAGGAAGCACACCTACGTGGGTTTTCAAAAGGGGTACAGAAAATAAAGGTTCGGAACCTGAAGAAACAGGGGGATTACCTGAACGTGGACGACATCAACCGCGGTTCATTTCTGCAGCACATTCAGGGAGAAGGGATAAATCAGCACGAGATAAACCCCCTGCACATTCGTCCGTTTCAAACCATGTCGGAAACAGAGGATCAAATTCCGTATCAGGTCATGCTCAATGAGGGCCCGACCGGACAAAACGGAACGTCTTTTGAAAAGCGACTGTCGGACCATCCCGCTGAGATCAAAGGGCTTCTTCTGTTCAAAGGAATTGACCTGCATACAAGAAACCTCACGTTAAAGGTGGGAAACCTGGTGGACCCCCTCATCCGTGTGCAGGAATTTGACGTACCGGCATCCCGTGAGTACCGGTACGAGCCGCAAACGTTATACCTGGAATGGTCGTGGGAAGTGCCTCGCACTCAGAAACACAATCGAGCCCCGAAATTTACACGCCGGGAAATGGTAAAAGAGCGGTTCGGGCCGGTGGCCACCCAAAACACACTTCGACGGCTTATTGATCACCTTTCCTCCGGCGATACGAGCGCTGAAAATTCGGAGAAGGATACGGACAATGCAACGTCGGACCGTACCATTCGAACGTCGGTACTGCAGATGCTGCGGGACCTGACGGGACAGAATTTTGGCTACGATCCGGAGGCGGACCAATCTCAGAACCGGTCGGCCATTACGGAATGGAATCGATGGTGGAGACAGAACAAGCACGATCTTGTGTACGTTCTGGCTCGCCCGGACGATCAGGAACAGGATCAGGACCTGTTCTACAGCTATCCGGAACCGAAATACATTGTGCTGAGGAAAAACGTCAATGTGGATGGGGCGGAGTCTCCACAGGAACTTTATCAATCCGTTCGTTCGGCCTGGAACGAACAGCGGTGGCAGGATGTGATGAACCGCTTGCTCATTGACCAGCGGGATCGGAAAACCATGAAGAAACTTTTTAAGCGATACGGATTTGGGGCCGAACTCGGTGTTGCTCGGAATTTTCAGGAAACGGACCGGGAGGATCGTCGAGTCGTGGTGTTCAACTTCGAGGATTCCACGGAGCAGCTTCAGATTCAGCGGGATAACGGACAATGGTTTCTCCGTGTGCCGGACAAAGAGTAATCGGTCGGCTGTATACTCCTACGTTAAAGTGTTGACAACTTCTGTTTGATGACGTAGGTTAAACCTATCGTTGTGTGTATTGAACTCGGGCGCGAACGTTCTGATCTGCCAGAGAATTCACGTCAGGAGGCTTTAATGGAACACAATTTGAAAAGTACGTGTCTGCTGCTGATGTTTCTTTCGTTATTCTGGATGTCCGATCCGGTGAGGGGGTTTGATCCCCTGCGGAATTACAAGGAGGTCGAACTGCAAGAATTACGGGAGCAACCGGAGACGTTCAAGGGCACGGAGGTTGAATTTACGATCTATTTCCATCGAATTGACGAGGTCTGGTCTCCTTTTTTCTCCCCGTTTTCTCCGGGTGACTACATGGCTTTTTCCGGATGGGGAGAAGCCCAGGCGATCTGGAAAAAGAACGAGATGGTCCGGGACTTTCCGTTCATGTATGTGCAGAACGGAGACGACGCCGTTGAGGAGTTGTTGGCCGCGGAAAAATATGATGTGTTGCGGATACAGGGAACGGTCAAAAGTGCGTTCAAATCGTATCCCTGGATAGAAGTTCAGCACGTGGATATTACGCAGAAGAAGGCGTTTACACGTGAACAGCTGCGTCATTTGATGCTGGGCCAGGAAGCGGATCGCAACGGACATCCCACCGAGGCGACAAAACACCTTGAAAACGGCCTCAAAATGGGCCGGCTCACCCGTTCAGCCCGGACGGCGCTCCACAGGCAACTTGCCATTAACTATTACCGTTCCATGGATTTTAAAAAGGCACTGAGGCAGATTCGTTCGTTCCGGAAGGTGTCCGATGAAAAAGGGGATCAAATGCTAAAAAAAATAAAACGTCGTTCGGAAAAACTGTTGAAAATGTCCCCGCAGGAACGAAAAGCGTATCAGAAGAAGATCCAGGAGAACTCAGCGGAAGGATCGAAGGTGGGATTGAAAACGAATCGAGATCCAAATCGTGAACAATCGACCGAGGAACGGGGGAAGAAACACCGGTTACCCAGGGAACTCAACCGATCACGGAAACAGGTGAGGGCATTACAACAGAAAAACAGGAAGCTTCAGAAGAAACTCGACCGGGCCCTGCAGGAAAAGTCGGAGCTTCTTGCCCGGTTGCGTGAAAGCACCCCATCGGCTGAACGGGCTAATCGAACACACTCCCCAGACGACACGGACAGGACGGAACTTCCGGATCATCGGGGCACAGGCTCTCAGGCAGACGGTGCATCCCGGGATTACACCCAGGAGAAGGATCAACGGGTGGAGAAGTTGCTCAGTCGAATTCGCGTTCTCAAACGACGCAACCGTTCGCTGCGATCAAAGATGTCATCACGGTCCGGAAAACGCACGACACGCGGTGAGCTCGATCGGGAAAAGAATCAGGCTGAACTGAAGACGGGGACGGTATTCGATCTGAAAATGGACCGGATGGACACTTCGTCGTCGATTGATTCAGACATGTTGAGCAATCCCGGACAGGGAGAGAGCTAAGCGTACACGAGAAAAAGGATTCTCCCTGTATTTTCTTCCTGGTTTTTCTGGTCCAGTCTACAACTCCCGGTGTTATCGGGAAGTCCCTGCATCGTTTCGCGTACGTTGCAGTTCCTTTCTTTTTTTGTGGCTCATCTCTATGAGAACGGCTGGTATTGTACTCGGGACCGTTCTGGTCGTGTTTTCCGGATACGTTCTGTTTTATAGCAACCAGGAGGGGTCCGCTCCTCAGGACGATTCGGTTCGTGTCGAGGGAAATGAGCTGGTGAAGGCGCCAATACTCGGGACGGATATCTCCGGGCTTCAACAGGAGGGACTCGTCGACCAGGAAGGTGAGCCGATCCAGGTTGAGCGTCTTCGGGGACAGCCGGTACTGATCAGTTTCATCTATACCAGTTGTCCGGACGCGAACATGTGTCCGCTGATCACCCGGAAAATGAAACAGGTGCAGGACGAGGTCAACCGGACCGATGCCCTGAACGCACGATTCGTTTCCGTGACGTTTGACCCGGAGACGGATACCCCCCAAACCTTAAAACATTACGGAGAACAAAAAAACGTGGATTTCCGGAACTGGTCCTTCTTGACCGGCTCCAGGGAAACGATCGATCCGCTGCTGGATCTGTTTCAGATTACGGCACAGAAAAAAGAAGATCAGGAGGGTGTTTACCTCCATAACATGAGGACGTATCTCCTGTCGGCCGATCTCGTCGTACGAAACGCCTGGAAAGGAAGCCGGTGGAAGGTGGAGACCGTGCTTCAGAAGTTGAAGGCGCTCCAGTCCGACGGGTAGGATTCGATATTTGTCCCACGCTGCAGAAGGGTCCTGAAAATATGACCCGTCTCTCCGGAACGGGTCCGGGACGTAAACGCCGATGCTTCCCGGTTTTTTTGTCCCATTCTCGCGTATTCGAACTGTATCGACATGAATCGGTTAGATCTGTCCATGCTTCTCGCGGGAGGCGCTATTGCCGCCGGGATGGGATTGATGATCCTTCGAAACACGTTGACTTCGTCCGTTCATTCGATGAACAGTGAGCGAAAACGGATGGTCCGAAAGGGGAAACAGCTGTTTCAGCGGGAGGGATGCAATGCCTGTCACTCCGTGGACGGTTCTCGTAACACAGGGCCCACGCTGAAATCGATTGATGGCTCAACCAGAACACTGAAAAGCGGAAAAAAACTTACGGTTGACGAATCGTATCTCAGACAATCGATCCGTACACCGGAGCAACAGGTTGTCAGGGGGTATCCGGATAACATGCCCTCCTATCAGCACCTGTCGGCGACGGAGGTGACGGCGCTTGTGCGATACATCAGAAGTTTGACCCCGGATCGGGAAACAGAAAATGAAACCGAACCAGCAGATTGAAGACAGGAAAACGCACCGATCCTACTACCAGGATCTTCGAAGTGAAAGCAAGGGGTTGGGCATGGGGTTATTCATCACGGTGGAAGCGATGTTTTTCCTCGGCCTGGTCATGTCGTATCTTCTGTTGAAAGCACTGCATACAGCGCCCAGCCAGCAGGCACTTCAGCAGAATACACTGGTCTGGTTATGCGGTTCGATCGGTCGAACACCGCCCGAACAGAACTTCTGGTTACCGGACGGGTTGAAACTTCCGGTGACCGTGACGGCGATGAATACGGTCCTGCTCGTGGTCTCCTCGTACTTTATGTATCGTGCTGTTCAGCTGGCTGAATCGACCCGGTGGAAACAGGCCGGGTTCTGGATGGGATGTACCGCGTTATCCGGCACGTTATTCCTCCTGGTGCAGGGGTACGAATGGAGCCGGATGCTGACTCACGGGTTGACGGTTGAGTACGGGGAAGGAAAAATCTTTGCCGGTCTTTTTTATACGATCATTGGTGCGCACGGCGTCCACGTGCTGGGGGGATTAATATACCTGATGGTCTGCACAAGGCAGTTGCTCTCCGGCGTGTATAAGAGAAAAGAAAGTACCTCCAACCTGGCCGTCTGTCGAAACTACTGGTTTTTCGTGTGTTTCCTGTGGCCGGTGCTGTTCGGGCTGTTGTATTTTGAGTAGGGCCGATTCGAATGCGTTTGACCGGAAGGGAAAGCATCCAACAGGAGCGCAAGCGTCCTCAGCGACCGATGAGCGCTTTTCCATTCCAGGGGAATAGTGGAAAAACCCTCGGGCCAAGCAAACCCGACAGGTGAAGGTTCGACGTGGCACGACACGGCTTTTCCGGCTGTCATCAATTCGTTCAGCATAAAATTGAAACACCCGGGTACGGCTATCGAAGCCTTCGACTTCTGCGGGGTTGACCTGCGACACACCGGTCGATCCCATTTCGATCAGACTCCGAAAATCTACCAGGCCCGGAACGATACGACGAAAAGAACGGAACCCCGAAGGTCACAGAATGAAAAGGAGCCCCGAAGGTCACAGAGGGGCCAATCCGAAGGAAAGAAATCAATGGTTTTGATCCGACCCCTCTCTCACGTTCGGGGCTCGGTTAAAATATAACCGGTCCGAAATCCGCGGCCTACCGGGAACGAAAGCATGTATGCTTCATGCTCAGGCAAATCATATTTCCTTCCCCCGGATTTTTGACCCGCTACTGTCAATCAAAAAAGTTCACGAAGGTATTTTCCGGACCTGATCTTATTTGGTGAATCAAGCCAAGCACAAATCCTTTGAGATTGATTACCGAAGGTGCTCTGCTATGCTCAGCACACCCTTTGACAGGCCATCGTCGCTTGATATCCGTGGTAGTAAATCGTCCAGCTCATCCCAGCCCAGCAGTTTTGCGGTGAGCATGACCTGGATACGAACCTGCGGATGGGCATCCTTCTGAAACTGCTTGAGGATACGGTTTTTGAGTTTGTCGCCTGCCTCGTTGTTTCGAAACAGGCTCTCCGACGCACGAATGGCCGTTTTGCGTACGTACGGATGAGAATCCTGCAGGGCCCCTTGAATGTACTTTCCGCTCAGTTGATTCAACCCTTCAAGGGTCCACAGGGCATGGATACGGGCGAGGTGGTTCCGGTGCGATTCGACCATGTTTTGAAGTTCACCAGTAACGGATGCGTCCTGGCGCAGAACGATCTGTCTCTGGGCCATATTACGCCACCACCCATTTGGGTGAGACAGAAATTGTACGAGTTGTTCCGACGGTTGATCGTACATGTCAGGAGTTTTTGAACGGTTGGATTGGAAATCACGGTGGCCCAGTCGCCAGATTCGACCCCGTCCGATGAGTTTATGCAGTCCGTATTTTTTGACGACTTTTCGCAGGTAGGACCCTTTTCCGACCCAGTTTCCTTCCTGTATGATCCCCCGATACATGTCCACGATATAAATGGTTCCATCCGGGGCGGTCTTCAGGTTCACCGGACGAAACAGCGGATCCGTGGATCGAATAAATTCCGCTTTTTCATGGGGGTTGTCAAGGTAGGTGACCCCGTCTTCCACCGTCACTTTTCCCCGTCGAATGAGTCGGCCCACCGGTTCGGCAAAAAGCAGATCTCCTTTCAGCTGTCCCGGGAGCCTGTGGCCCCGAACGATTTCCTGGCCGCAGGTTGCTGTAAAATGGTTCAGCGTTTTATCCTTCTCTCGAAATCGACCTTCGGCGCCCTGAACGTCCGGAATTGCGACGAGGGGATAGACGGTTTTCCAGTTCTTATCCGTTTCTCCGCCAATACTGAACGAGCCGTAGGCGATGGGTTGCTGAAAATGAACGGGACCCTGTTCCCCGCCGGCGTTGACGAACCAGGGTTTTCCGTACCGATCCTGCGTTAATCCCCATTGACCGTGGCTTCTTGCACGCTGACCCTTTCTGGACCCGTCCCAGCGTACCCGAAACCCGTCGTACGTGGTGTACAGCCAGTTGTCCATCGACCAGATGGGACCGCTTGATTGATGCTCCAGGTTTCCGCCGTTATTTGTCCCTTTGAAATAGACCTCTTTTTCGTCCGCCTGAAAATCTCCATCCGTGTCCTTGTAAAGGTAGACTTTATCGTCCCAGGTTTCGGAAATCAGCAGTTCCCCTTCGCGTAGTGCCAGCAGCATACGTGGCAGTTTTAAATTATCCGCGAAGACCGTGTGTTGATCGTACGTGCCGTCGTTGTTGGAATCGACGTGCACGGAGACCCGGCTGACGGGTTTGTCCTGATCGTTTCCATCGATGTTTTGCATGTACGTCCTCATTTCGGCCACGTACATTCGGCCATTTGCATCGAATTCGATCGCCACGGGTTCCAGGATATGAGGTTCCGTAAGAACGGATTCAATACCGTACCCTTCCGGTAGATAAAAATGTTTTTGACTCTGCTCAGGGGAAAGAGGTTTAACCGGGGGCTGAAAGATATCCAGATCCGGATTCACGTCCGGTCGTGGAACGGGGGCCACCTTTTCCGAGGTAGACGTCCCCGGGGCGGCGGTCGCGTTTGAAACAGGTGAAAAATTGCCTGAAACCGCTGCCACACCGAGAAGGAGAACAACGCCAAGGAGCTGAAACGAACGGCGATTGGATACGTTCTGTGTCATGTTGATCAAGGTGTTATGTGCAAGGAAGTAGAAAAGCCATTTGTGCGAACGGAGCGAATGCATTGCTCCCGATCTAAAATTACGGTTCAAGCGAGTCGTACGCGTCGTGTATTTTCTGAACAAGCGGGTGGCGGACAATGTCGGATTCGGTTAATTCAACAAAAGCAATGCCGTCGATGTCCCGGAGCAGCGAACGGGCCTGCACGAGTCCGGACTGTTTGTGGTCCTGCAGGTCGATCTGCGTTACGTCGCCGGTGACCACCGCCTTTGAATTGCGTCCCATTCGGGTGAGAAACATCTTCATCTGGTCGCTGGTCGTGTTCTGTCCTTCGTCGAGAATGATGAACGCATCGTCAAGGGTGCGGCCCCGCATGAACGCCAGCGGCACGATTTCGACGACCTCGTCCGCTAACAGTTCGTCGAGCCGTTCGTTTTCCAGCAGCGAACGAAGCGAATCGTACAGCGGCCTCAGGTACGGGTTGACTTTGGCTTCAATATCACCCGGTAGATACCCGAGCTGTTCCCCGGCTTCGACCGCCGGACGGCAGAGAACGAGCCGGTTTACGTCCCCGTTCCAGAGTGCCTCCAGGGCACGTCCGACGCCGAGGTACGTTTTGCCGGTACCGGCGGGGCCGATGGAGAAGACGATGTCGTTCTTGCGCATTTTTCGGATGTATTCCGACTGCCCCTCGGTCATGGCACTGAAACGCACCCGGGAGGAGGTGGAACCGGCGGACGTGGCCTCGTCGCTTGACAGGGTGGGTTCCTCTCCCCGCTCCTGCTGACTGATCAATTCCCTCACAGTGGTTTCGTCGGGGATCATGTCCGATCGGATGCCCTGCAACAGGGAGCGAAGGATGGCGTACACAGCTTCGACCGCTTCTTTCTTGTCCCCGAAGATCTTAAGCTCACCATCCCGGGACACGACGTCCACCCCATACTGATCCTCCAGCAACCGGAGGTTCTGGTCCTGGGGACCGAGCAACTGGATGAGTTCATCGGACCGGTCAACGTAAATTTCCTTTTCTGCCATAAGGAATCTATGATATAAGAAGAAGTATTAATAATGCAACGGGAACGGAGACCAGAAACGAATCCGTCATGTCCAGGATTCCTCCAAGCCCCGGAAGGAGTGTGGAGGAATCCTCAACGTCAGCGCCTCGCTTCAGGAGTGAACCAATCAGGTCGCCGCCGGTCGCCGACAGTGCGATGACGCACGAAATAACAGCCAGGACCCCAGCCGACAGGTGCTGCCCGATTTCAGTAAATACAAAACAACTGCCAAGCATGCTTCCTGTGATCAGACCGCCGAAGAGACCGACCCAGGTTTTGTTCGGAGAAAGGCGTGGCGTCATTTTTCGTGAACCAAAAAACGTTCCCACCAGATACGCTCCGGAGTCCGCCCCTTTGCTCACCACAAGCAGAAACACAACAACGGCAGTGGATAAACGGGGGGCTCCGGCCAGTTCTCGAAGCAGGATATACGCGTGGAAATACGTAATTGAAAATAGCGCGAACAGCCCGAGTCCTGTCAGAAGCGCCGGAACACGCTCCGGGGGATAGGTTGCCGTCCAGTACAGAAGGATCACGAGAACGACCACAAGAAACGGCAGTGAAAAAGAAACAATAGGACGCACCCCAATCCCTTTCCCCGAAGGAAATAGAAGTGACAGTCCGGACACAAGCATCAGCAGAACCATGCCTGCGGTCAACGGGTATACGGGAAGCTCCTGAAGTTGATGGCTGTACGCCATCCCCACCTCGAACATGCAGGCTGAAGAAATAGCCGCGATCAGGAAATACACTCCCCAGTTGTCCCCCGTCCAGGCATCCAGCCCGAGCAGTACCGTGGCAATCAGAATCGGGATGGGGGCAAACAGGAATCGGGATTTCACGGTCGCATCCGAACGGAAAACGAGAAGACGGTCATGTTGTGTTTAACCCACCAAATCTGCGTTCTCGACGATGAAAAGCGGACACGGCCCGGTCGAATTCATCCTCCCGAAACTCGGGCCAGTACTCGTCGGTAAAATAGATTTCCGTGTAACTGAGCTGCCACAGGAGGAAGTTGGAAATTCGTTTCTCACCGCCGGTTCGGATCAGAAAATCAGGGTGCTTCATGTCCGGATCATACATGGCCCCGTCAAGCTCTTCCTCGGTGATATCCTCCGGCTCGAGGTGCCCGGACTGAACCTGTTTGGCGATCTGACGGGTGGCGTCCAGTATTTCCTGTTTTCCGGCATAGTTGAGGGCCAGCCGTAAGATCATGCCGCTGTTTTCCCTGCTGTCCTCTTCGAGGTCGGCAATAAGCGTTTTCGTTTCGGAAGGAAGGGGTTGGCGACGACCGATCACCCGAAAGACGATGTCGTTTTCCATGATCGTCTTCCGTTCCGTGCGAAGGTGCTTGTTCAGCAGATCCATCAGAACGGAGACTTCCTCGTCCGGCCGTTTCCAGTTGTCCATTGAAAACGTAAAGAGGGTCAGCTCGGAAAGCTTCCTTGACGCGGCGTGTTCGGTGATGCTTCGGACCGAGTTCGCCCCCTCTTCATGCCCCTTGACTCGATGCAGGCCTCGCTCGTTTGCCCACCGTCCATTGCCGTCCATCACAATCGCTATGTGTTCGGGGAGCTCCATGTCCGGTTCACAGGTTCCGACAAATGGTTTGTTTCCGTTCGGGGCCAACGCCGATGTACTTCACCGGAACGTGAAGATGGTCCTCGAGATAGGAAAGAAAATCCTGCGCGTTATCGGGAAGATCCGGGTACGAGCGGCAGGGGTTGAGATCCCTGGACCAGCCCGGCAGTTCCTCGTACAGGGGTGTTGCCTCCTCGAGCCTGTGGGTCTCGGGGGGAAACGTGTCCACCACGGATCCGTCGATTTCATACTTCGTACAGATTTTGACCCGATCGAATCCGGACAGAATGTCCATCTTCGTGATCGCCAGTCGGTCCGCTCCGTTCACCCGGCAGGCGTATTTTGCGGCGACGAGGTCGAACCAGCCACACCGGCGCGGGCGTCCGGTGGTGGAGCCGAACTCGTTTCCTTCTTCCCGCAGCCGCTGACCTTCTTCCGCCTGTTCTTCCGTCGGGAATGGTCCATTGCCCACACGTGTGGTGTATGCTTTGCCAACGACAATAACGTTGTCCACGCTTCCGTGGGGCATGCCCGTCCCGGCGTAAATGCCGGCGGCGGAAGCGTTGGAACCGGTAACAAACGGATATGTGCCAAGGTCCACGTCCAACATGGTTCCCTGTGCTCCTTCCAGCAACACGGGCT